>JAEZUH010000060.1 GCA_023443485.1 Bacillota bacterium
TATCGGAGAACGCATATCATTTCTTTCTTTGTTTCTCGCCATTTTGATTCCTCCTTCTCATAGAATAGCAAAAGAAAAAGTGGACGGGGGCTTTTTACCTTTGTCCACTTTTACACTAGCACTCCAAAAAATGGAGTCTTTTTTGTTATAGAATGCCTTCCGTTTTTTCGTCATCGAAGGACAATATTTTGATCTCGACATTTTGAATCGCTTCCCTAATTAGGCTCTCATAATCAAACTTGGCTTCGAAGGTTAAAACTTGATCGAGGCGAGGTGAAGTTTTAGGAGCTTTGGGAGTGAAAATTGTGCAGCAGTCTTCGTATGGACGAATTGAGATTTCAAAAGTTCCAATCTTGCGAGAAATTTCAATAATCTCCGTTTTATCCATCGTTGCACAAGGGCGGAGAATTGGCATGTTGGTAACTTCATTGATGACATGCATAGATTGAAGGGTTTGGCTGGCCACTTGTCCAATTGATTCACCACTTGAAATGACAGGGCATTTTCTCCTTTTGGCTAAGCGTTCCGCCAAACGGAACATCATTCTTCGCATTACAGTGATGCAATAACTTTCATCGGCGTTATCATAGATAGATTCTTGGATTTTGGTAAATGGAATGATGTGAAGGCGAATGCGTGGTTGATATTTATTTAATGTGTGTAGTAAATCTTCAAGTTTATAAATTACTCCGGCTTGAGTGTAAGGCGGAGAAGCAAAATGAATACATTCAATCATCACGCCTCTTTTCATCATCAAGAAAGCAGCAACCGGAGAATCAATTCCCCCTGAAAGCATATGCATGCTTTTGCCACCGACTCCCAAAGGATATCCACCCGCACCTAAGAAGGTGTGACAAAAAATATATGTTGCTTCCTCTCTCACTTCAATAGAGAGCATGATATCTGGATTATGAACATCAACTTTAAGAGTGACATTTCGTAGAATATGGCCGGCAATTTCGCGGGTGATTTGTTCTGATACTAAGGGATACTTTTTATCGCTTCTCTTACATTTAATTTTAAACGTTTGTCCCTTCTCTTCTCTGATTAGGGTGAGGGCGGCTTGTTTCATCTCTTCCATATCTCGAGAACATTTATAGACTAGGGATAGGGAATGAATTCCGCTGATGTCTTGAAGCCTCAAGATGACAGACTGATAATCAGTTTCATTGAGTGCGACATAAATGTGATCATAACGGGTTTCAATTTTTAATAAAGGAAAGTCTTTTAAAGCGAAACGAATGTTGACAGCTAAAGTTTTAATAAAGTCTTTTTTGTTTTTGCCTTTGGTCGATAACTCGCCAAAACGGACCATGATGTGATCGTAAGTAATCATCTTTTTATCCCTTTCACCACTTCGTCTAAAGAAGATAAGAAAAGGGAAATATCACTTTTCGTATTTGTTGTGTCTAAAGAGACACGAAGTGTATTTGAGTATATTTGTTCGGATTTCCCCATAGCTTTTACAACATAACTATAGGTTTCTTTTCTTGCATGACAGGCTGAGGTTGAAGAAATCATTATTCCCCGATTGGAGAGAGCTTCCACCACCACGCTAGCTTTGCGATTTTTTAAAGAAAAATTAATGATAAATGGGCTCGCATCAAGTGGAGAATTGATTTCATATAAATCGTTGTTATTCGATAAATAATGACGAATTTGTTGATTTAATGGTGTGATATATTCAATTTTGGACGGGATATTTGTGAGGGCCAAACGGATGGCTTTGCTTAAAGAAACACCCATCGCGACATCGTTGCTTCCTGAACGAAGACCGCCTTCTTGACCGCCTCCCGCTAATAAAGGGAACAAATCGATTTTCTTTCTTTTCAGTAAAACACCACAACTGTTTAAAGCGTTGATTTTATGACCCGCAATGGTAATGAGATCAATTTTGGAATAATCAAAAGAAAGTTTGCCTACCGCTTGAACAGCGTCAACATGAAATGTAATTTTTGGATATTTCGCAAGTAAGGAAGAAATTTCCTTGATAGGATTAATCGCTCCAGTTTCATTGTTAACGGCCATTAATGAGACAAGAGTTGTTTCATTTGTGAGAACTTTTTTCAAATCATCGATATCAATTATTCCATTCGCATTAACTGGCAAATAAGTGACATTGAATTGAAATTTGGTTTCTAGCTGGCGAAAGACTTCCAAAACAGAAGGATGTTCCGCTACAGACGTGATAATGTGATGACCACGATTAGAGTATTGAAAGGCTATGCCTTTAATCGCTAAGTTATTTGCTTCAGTCGCTCCGCTGGTGAAAATCGCTTCATGCTCAGATAAATGAAAACATTCTAATATTTGTTGCCTGGCCATATCCAAAAGATGAGAGGCTTTTTGCCCCTCAAAATGAATACTGCTGGGATTGGCAATAAATTGTTCAATAACTTTTTGATAGGTTTGAAGAATCTCCGGATTCACCAAAGTGTTGGCAGCATTATCAAGATAGATAATTTTACTTTCTAGCATCCGCTTCTTCCTCCACGTGCATGCGACGATAAATAGCGCTTGCGTCATGGTAGACTTTTAAGAATTCACCATCATAGAATGACTTCTCTAGAACATTGAGTTGTTGGTGAACATCCTTTTGATGATGACGATCGCGATTGGCATATACAATAGCGGATTCGGCTAGTTGAGCTTCGCGACACTTGTTTTCCGCATCGTCAAAGAAAGCATTGGCGACGTTCTTCAAGGAATTAGCTTTTTCATTTATCATTGCCACGTCAATTGGCTGGACTTTTAAGGCAATATCGATTTCATTTAACAGGTTGTAGCAGGTTTCAATTTGTTCTTTGTATTGATTGGTAAAGTCAGGTATATCGAGATTGCGTAATAAACTTTCGACCTGTTTACAGTGATAGTAATAGGCAAATACCATAGTGTAAGCTTCTTCACTAGATTCTTTTAAAGAGTCGAGGTAGGCCTTGAAATCGAGCACTTGGCTATTGGCGGTGTTGTAGTCTTCATTCAGTTCATCGAGTTTTTTCTTTAGAACGCTAAAGGGTTGTTTGGTGGAAGAATGAATAAAATTGTCTAAATTGCGCTTGGAAGCACCGAGTTTGTTCATATCTTCTTTGAGAATATCAATTTTTTCTTTTTGTTCAGGAGAGATGACATAAACACTATTTACCTCAGGTAAGAGGGAACAAATTTTTAAGAATACTTTTTCTAAATCGATGACTTTAGCGTAGAGAGTATCACATAATTTGGTGAAATCATCTTTGTCTTGAGCCTCTTCAACTAAAAGGTTATGAGTCTCTTCAATTTCTTGCTGAATTTTATCTAAAGATTCCATTACACCCACAGTTTGCAAAGCAATTAATTTTCGGCGATTTGAATCAAGAGTCATATTCCAGATATCAACGCGATGTTTATAAGAAAGGTTGAATAGAGGAATGCCTGAACTTTCGACATCATTATATTCTTTGGTTAGTGCGGCTATTTTATCTGGAATAACTGATTGAGTTAGAATACATAAATTTGGTAATTGGCTTAAAGCAGAGTCAAGAGCTTTGATGACTTTTCCAATCACTGGAATGAGAGCGTTCGCCTCTTCATATTCCGCGCTTTCAATATGGTTTTCAAAGTCTGAGAAAGAAGTATCGAGTTTGTCAAAAACGCGCGTAAAAGAAGAGGTAACAATTTCAAGATCATTTGAATTGGCATAGAAAATTTGTTTCACGCGACGATAATCTTCTTTGAGACGCAATGCAAGATGCCGAGCTTCTTCTTCGGGTTTAATGACCTCGAATAGGTCTTTGTCTAATTGATTAACTTTTTGTTCAAAGGAAGCAATGGCTTTTTTTGTATCGCTGATAACGTTTTTGATATTTTGAAATTGGTTGTTGGCCACTAAGGCTTTGACCTGTTTTATCATCGACTCAGCAAATTTATCTTCCCCTTCAAAAACTTCTTTGAATTTTTTAGAAAATTCATTGTACTTTTCAACATAGAGCAAATTGGTGCGAGAAATGATTTCCAAACGATGAATGTATTGAGAATCTTGACCGATTAATAAAGCATCAAGATAAGAGTATTTTCTTTCTAATTCTTTCACTTGGCGGCGAATAGTATTTCGCGAAAGGACAAAATGGTATAAAAGGTAGAGACCAAGACCAAGTAAAATCGCTGAGCCAATGCAAATAAGAATAATGCCGATTTCATTGATACTTGCTAAAACAATATTTGCCATATATATCTCCTTTCGTCCATGATTTGTACATTAAAAATGTAAGAAACGATATATCAAAACTATTTTATCTTTTTTTCGTTTCAATATGAAACTCTTTTTTCGATAAAACCATCATTCTTTTAATACATTAAAGTAGGTATAGTGTTGTGCAAATCATTCTATCCTTTGGATAGGTCACAATGTTTGTGCTTTTTTTATCGTAAATATAATCGTTGACTGATTGAAGATAATTCTATATAGTATTAACTGCATATAATGCAGCATGTGAATACAGCTTGTCTGACGTTTGACAGCAAAAAAGTAACCTAAGCTCAATGGTGAAAAGTCAAACACCCGAAGCAAGGAATTCACA
>JAEZUH010000077.1 GCA_023443485.1 Bacillota bacterium
GATTCTTCTTATGGAGAATTTATATTTCTCTTCAATGGTACGAGGTCGCCCTCGTTAAGCACTATCGTGGAGAAGGGGCGATTCACAATTTTAATTTTCTCGATGTCGCTGCTCATTTTTTAAAGAACGCCGAAGAAGCCTATCAAGGCTATCTCACCATTAAGTAAGCTAAATCGATTAACTAATCAATATTTTTTGTAACGAGAATATCGACTCCTAAATCAAGGACATTCTTTTTTATTATCTGATTGATGTGTGTTGGAGCTTCAACATTAAGCGCATTAATCACATCCATGACTTCCATTATTTTCCCTTTAGGAATGGGGGCAGATGTTTTAACTGATACTAAAGTATCAACTCGATTGGATACTCGAACACTACTTGTGATCATTCTCACGGGATTAGTTAATTCACTTAGGGCATAGGCTTTTCCACGCGGACAAGCGTTTCCAGTTACTTCCATATTCTCATCAACAATGAGATGACAACCTCGAGGACAGACAATACAAACAAATTCTTTTTTCATTGTTTTATCTTCCTTCTAAGCGAATCGTAATATCACTATCAAAATCGCCTATTTTTTCTTTATTAAGTTTAATCATTGCCATTTCGCTAGGAATTAGAGCGGTTTTAAAAGTTTTGCTCAAGATTTTTTGTCCGCATTCGATGATGATGAAAACATCTTTAACTGGTTTTTGAACCCTGAATTTGAAAGTTACATCCTCTTGACTGTCGCATCTGATTTTTTGAGGTATGACATAAGAGATTCCTGCCTTAGGAAGGACATTTATTTCCTTTTGATTGGGAAGTTGATTCTTGATATAGAGAGCGGCTCCATGGCCTGCTAACCGCCCCTCATCAGTCACAAAGTCGACGACATCGTGAACGTGGAGACAGTTGCCGCAAGTAAAGATACCAGAAAGTGAGGTTTCCATATGTTCATTTACCATGGCACCTTTAGTGGAACTCATCGGAGTTCGAATATTTTCTAGTAGGGAAACATAAGGAACTAGACCAACCGATAAAATCAATGTATCGCAGGGTATTTCCATCTCAGTTCCTGGTATGAACTTAAAGTTCTCGTCAACCTTGGATAATATTACTTTCTCTAGACGTCCTTTGCCAATGACTTTACTAACAGAATGGGAAAGGTAAAGAGGGATGCCAAAGTCATCAAGACATTGAGCGATATTGCGATTTAAACCATTACTATAGGGCATTATTTCACTTACACAGATGACTTTCGCACCCTCTAGAGTGAGCCGTCTGGCCATGATAAGCCCAATATCACCACTGCCTAGAATTACGATGTGTTTACCGCATAAATAACCATGAATATTCAAATATTTTTGAGCTGTTCCTGCAGTTATGATTCCTGAACAGCGATCGCCTGGAAGCAGAATCGCTCCCGCGTTTCTTTCGTAGCAGCCAGTGGCCAAAATGATTGCTTTGGCTTGAACGGAAACATTACCATCGATTCGATTGGAAAACTTGATCACTTTTTCAGGCGTAATATCCAAAACCGTTGTATTAAGTTTGTAAGATATCTTCATCTCATCTATCTGATCAACAAATCTTTGAAGATATTCTGGCCCAGTCAGTTCTTCTTTAAATTCTGTTAAGCCGAATCCATTATGAATGCATTGATTTAAGATACCTCCTAAAACGTCCATTTTTTCTAATATGAGAAGATTATCAATTCCTTCTTTTTTCGCTTGGATGGCCGCTGCCATTCCCGCAGAACCTCCTCCGATAATTATGAGATCAATATTTTCCATTGTTATTTGACCTCCTTGACTCGAGATAAAAGTATCGGACTGTCATTATCATCAAGCGGCACTTCTAAAGGTGAAATGCCATAATGCTTTGCTAAAAGGAAAAGAATTTTAGGTTGACAAAATCCCCCTTGACATCGACCAAAACCCGCTCTTGTCCTTCTTTTAACTCCTTTTATGCTATGTGGAGGGCAACTGCGCGACAAAATATCATTTATTTCTCCAAGAGTAACCTTTTCACAGTTACATACTAATTGACCATATTCAGAATTCTTTTTTATCAACAAATTCCTCTCTTCATCACTCATTTCATTGAGTTGAGGATATGGGCGAACATAAGTGCTAAAAATGCTCTTTGGATTTAAAGCCAAAAGAGGTTTCACCAATTCTTCGACGACATATTTTGCAATCGCTGGAGAGGAAACCAAACCTGGCGATTCGATTCCTGCCACATTGATAAAGTGATTATCCGTTTTGGCGTATTCAATGATGAAGTCATGTCGAGAAGAAGATGGCCTAAGTCCAGAAAAGACTCGAATCACCTTTCCAAAAGGTATTTGTGGGACCATCAAAAGAGCTTGCTGCTTAATATTTTGAAGTGTCAATCCATCAGTTGAATAATCATCGCGATCTGGAATGACTTCACTACTTGGACCAACAATATAATTATCCGAGGTTGTCGGGCTCACTAAAACACCCTTTCCCTTTTGGGAAGGAAGAGGAAAAATCGTGTGTTTAACAAAATCTTTTTCTAAGCGATCAAGAATGAAATATTCGCCTTTTCGAGGAGTTAATTTCCAATCAATGGGTTCGATCATGTTAGCAATAACATCAGCATAATTACCCGCTGCATTAATGACGATTCGAGCGGAAAATTCGTCACTTTTAGTTTTGATAACATATATTTCTTTTCTTTTAGAAATAGCAACGACCTCTTGATTTAAGAAGAGTTGAACTCCATTGTCGATAGCGTTTTCCATCGCGTGAACGCAGAGATTAAAAGGATCGATGATTCCTGCGGTAGGAAAGAAAAGAGCTCCTTTCACACTTGTTGAAAGGCGTGGCTCTATTTCAAGAGCTTCTTCCTTGCTTAATCTTTTATATAAAACTCCATTTATTTTTGAACGCTCTTCCAATAATGAGAGTGATTCAAGTTGCTCATCAGAAAGGGCGATGGTTAATGATCCATTCCTTTGGAACTTCACATCTAATTGTTTAGCGAGTTCATCAAACATTGGATTTCCCAAAATATTGAATTTTGCTTTTTTTGTTCCGGGTTCAGGATCACAGCCAGAATGAATAATGGCGCTATTGGCGCTGGTTGTTTTATTTCCCACATCGTTGCTTTTTTCAAGTACAACAATATCAAGTTGATATCTCGATAATTCGCGAGCAATGAGAGTGCCTGTGATTCCGGCCCCAATAATTAATATATCGTGCATAAAACCTTATTTTTATTATAGATGACAAATCATAAAAAAGAAAACCGCTCGAGCGGTTATTTTAAGCATTTGA
>JAEZUH010000078.1 GCA_023443485.1 Bacillota bacterium
GGTGAATCTACTTCTAAATACACTGTCACTGGATATTTATCCATCTACTTAGGACAACCTGAAATCTATGTTCCAGGTAACACTTATACTTTTAACTCATCCTTAAATGTCAACTATGATCCTTTCACTGTCGCGGAAGGTGAAATTGACATCAATGAGTTCTATTCCTTAGCTAGAGATAATAATTACAATTGTGCTGGACATGGATACGAAGGTATCTACACTGTCACTGGTGTTAAATGTTTAGAAAAGAGTGGTGATGTTTATCTCTTCACTGATGGCGAAAAGGTCGTGAAAGTCGTTCGAGATCGAGTTTCTTTCTCTATTGGTAGTACCTACGATATTGTTGGTATGATTACTCTTCAAAACTATTCACCTGCTTTAAGAGCTTTAAAGGTTCGCGTTAGTAGTGAAGTGGTTGGCGATGTTGATACTACAAAATCAGTCAGCACGACAATTACTGATTTCAAAAAGAAACAAGCAAACCAAGAAGATACCTTTGATAGATTTGATTCATTCATCATGGACTATGGCAATATCTATAAGTCTACTGTTTATGTTAGTTACTACACAGTTGGTGGAAAATACTATGTCACTCTCGCTGATACTGACTATTCAAGTGATACAACTCTTATTTCATCAAGAACCACCGCTCAAAACGAAAAAGGCATGGTGGATCTTGAAAACTCTTCCTGCTGGAATGTTTATTGGGATCAATTAGAGCAATATTGTGTCTTAACCGATTATGTTGATTACCCAATCGCAGTTGAACTATATTTCACTGCCTGGCAATTAGATTATTTGGCTAGCAAGCCAGTTTGGAAAGTATACGTAATCGAAGGTTTAATTCCTTCCGTTGAAAATTAATACATTTCAAAAAAGCTTCACAATTAGTGCATTAATATTCACAAAAATAGTAGGTGTTCCTGCTATTTTTTCAAAGAAAAGGAATCATTCAATCAGCATCAAACAAAAATTCAGATTTTGTGAATGATGTTTGGTGCTAAAATATGAACATTAGAGTAGTTGGTAATCATCAACTCTGTACGTTTTATGTAGATTTGATGTTATTAAATTATTAATCACTGTGAGGAGTTATTATGTTTTTTAAATCCATCTTTAAATCTATTAAAACTTTTAATTGGAGATTATGGCTTGTCTTGGCTACTACATTATTAATCCCTGCTTTGTACCAAACAATCAGAATATTCTTTTTAGGCGATATGCCAAATGATTGGGGAATAAATATTGCTTCTCAATTATCTTGGGTTAATCTTCTTTATGAAATCATTGAAGAAGCATTCATCCTTCCTCTTTTCTTTTTGTTGGGTAAATCATTGAGATTTAAAAGTGAATTGGAGAATAAAACACGCACAGGATTATTAATTAGTGGTGGTGCCTATTTGGTCTTATCAATTCTTATCATTTCTTTAGCTAGGCCTTTGAGTACTTGGATGGCTAGCGATCCATCAACAATGGATGCAACTGTAACTTATATACGTTTAGAAAGTGTCGCCTCTACGATTAGAATTCTTTCAAAATTCATCACCGTTCTTTTAATTACTATTAACAAAGATAAATACATGTATATCCTCTTAGGAATTCAAACAGCATTATCCATTTTACTTGATACATTTCTTATTTCGAAACTCCCTTTTTCCGCCAACATGGGAGTAAACGGAATTGCTATTTCGAATATTGCGGTTTCTATTGTTTTAGTTATTGTTGCTATTTTATTTTTAAAACGAGAAGACATAAATATTTTTAAAAAGAAGAAACTAGAATTTGGATGGCTTAAAGAATATGGGAAAATTGGATTATTTTCAGGCCTCGAATCTCTTGTAAGAAATATTGCTTTTATGCTTATGGTCTCTCGCCTCGTCAACGTTATTGCTGAACAAGGCACATATTGGGTGGCAAATAATTTTATTTGGACCTGGCTTTTGCTCCCAGCAACCGCCTTATACGATGTTATAAAAAAGGAAACCGCTGAAAACAAGGATAACATTAAAACCAAAACACTTGGATATATCACTATTTCAACTTTGTTTTCTTTGGCTTGGTTTATTTCAATACCTTTGTGGAAACCTTTCATACAATATGTCCTTAATAGCGATGCCTATGAAGCTATTTTTTATGTTGTTTTAATCCAGTCTGGTTTTTATGTTGTTTATATTTTTAATTGCATTTGTGATGGAACAATATACGGACGCGGCAAAACAATATATATGATGATTGAAAGTATCTTCACCAATGGTATTTACTACTTAACGATGTTTATACTATGGAAAACAGGTGTTTGGATTCCATCATTAACTGGCATAGCCTTGATGTTTGGTATTGGTATGGCAATCGATTTCATTCCTACTCTCGGATGTTATCTCTATTTGCTGAAAAAAGAACAGGTAAAAATCATTTTCAATATTTATAGATAGCGTTGAACAAAAAACGAAAAACGATATTAACGATGAAAAAGTTTTGTAAAAGCCAAGAACAAAGCGAATAATGAGATTGAAAATAATAAAAAGAGTGACTATGAAACACAAAAAAATTATTTTCCTGTCGGCTTTTGCTGTGCTTGGACTTGCAACGTCCTTGATAGCTTCCGCCGCTGATGGAATAATGTTTGAAGCAGCTAATGCTTCAGTTGGTAATTATTCCACAAGTGCCTCCACTTACTACAATGGCATCACTGCCACAAGTGGAACATCCTTGATGGGTCAACTACATGACCTAATTAGTACCACGCATAAGACTTACACAACCTATAGTGATTGTAGTAATCCCACAACCGTCTATGCGACCGATCCTGGTACATCCTCTTCCTATGTGAGAGATTTCTACACTCAGAACAACATTGCCAAAGCATGGG
>JAEZUH010000080.1 GCA_023443485.1 Bacillota bacterium
TATTATTCAATGCTTCAGGTCTTAACTGAAGAAGAACCTGCTGTGATTAATATCATTGATTTTCATGGTGAAGCAACGGGAGAAAAAATGTGTTTTGCTCTCGCTTTTGATGGTAAAGTCACTGCTGTTTTGGGCACTCATACACACGTTCAAACTAACGACGCACGCATCTTGCCAAAAGGAACCGCCTTCATTAGTGATGCTGGCATGTGTGGTCTATATGAAAGCGTCCTAGGTTTTGAAAGCGAATCAGTGATGAAAAAAACACTCTATGGAGAAATGAGTCATTTCAATACTCCCGAAGAAGGAAGAGGCCTATTTTGTGGGGTTGTCATCAATGTCAACGACGAAACCGGTCTTGCGAACTCAATATTTTCCATCTACTATGTAGAAGATGAAAATGAAAAGTAAAATTATTCACACTCCCGATTTATCCAAAGCCGCTTCTCGAAGAAAAGAGCAGACAGTTTTTGATATTTTAAAAAGCGAGCATTTAGCAGCATTAACCGAGATGACAAAAGGACAGTTTTACTTTATTAAAACTTATGGATGCCAAGCTAACGTGAGAGATGAGGAAACGATGAGAGGTATGCTTGAAAGTATTGGATGTCAACCCACTGAAGATGCCCAGAAAGCTGACATTATCATAGTTAATACCTGTGCGGTTAGAGAAAACGCTGAAGATAAAGTTTATGGCGAAATTGGCAATATTAAATACTTACGAAAAACCAAACCAAACCTTGTTTTAGCTCTCTGCGGTTGCATGGTTGAACAACCAGAAATTCTCGAGAGGGTGGTTAAGACATTTCCCGAGGTTAATCTCTTTTTTGGCACTCACGAGATACCCAATCTTTATGATTTGCTTTTCCAAGCGATGACGAATCGAGAAAGAATTATCGATGTTGAAAGTAAGCCAGGAGAAGTGGTGGAAGAATTGCCAGTCTCTCGCATGAATCAATTCAAAGCTTTTGTCAACATCATCTATGGATGTGACAAATTTTGCACTTATTGTATTGTTCCTTATACCCGAGGAAAAGAGAGAAGTCGTAAATTTGATGAAGTCATTAAAGAGTGCCAAGATTTAGTCAATCAAGGATATCAAGAGATTACCTTGCTTGGTCAAAACGTCAACGCATACGGAAAAGATCTAGCTGATGAAAAAGACTTCGCTGATATGCTTGAAGCAGTTGCCAAATTAGGAATTCCTCGTCTGAGATTTACTACTTCTCATCCTTGGGACTTTTCGGAAAAGATGATTGATGTTATTGCAAAATATCCCAATATTATGAAATCCATTCATCTTCCCGTTCAATCTGGAAGTGATGAAATATTACGAAAGATGGGAAGACGCTATAATCGTGAACACTATTTAAATTTAGTTAAAAGCATGCGGGAAAAAATTCCTGGTCTAACGCTGTCTACCGATATTATTGTTGGCTTTCCTGATGAGACAGAAGAACAATTTAACGAAACATTATCACTGGTTGATGAAGTCAAATATGAATCAGCTTTTACTTTCATCTATTCTCCCCGAAAAGGAACTCCAGCAGCGCGTATGATAGACAACATCTCTAAAGAGATAAAAACTAACCGATTTTTAGAACTAATAAAGCACCTTGAAGTGTCGATTGAAGATTCCTCAAAAAGAATGATTGGACACTCTTATGAAGTCCTCGTTGATGGTGTCAGTAAAACCGACGCCACCATGTTATCAGGATATACTGATGGAAATAAACTCGTACATTTCTCTGGCAATCAATCGATTGTTGGAAAGATTGTCAAAGTTCTTATCACTGAATCGCACACCTATTCTTTAATTGGGGAAATCGTTAATGGATAAAATTAGTGAACTAACTAATAAAATTGCTTCTGATTTACATTCCTTGCCTGAAGTAAAAGAATTTTTGCGTCTCAAAGAGCTAATGAGTTCAGACAAAGATTTGGTTAATATGAGAAGTGAAATTGCAAAATTAACTTTTGAAAAAAAGGAAGAACAAAAAAATAATCTCATCGCTATTTACAATTCTCACCCCATCGTTAATAACTATAATGTTGTTAGAGAAGAAGTTATGAATATTTTGCAAACAATCAAAGACATTCTAAGCGAATGAATAATTCGCTTTTTCTTTGTGGTATATTAATTTTATGATTTACGTAATTTGTGGACCAACTGGAAGCGGAAAAACAAAAGCCTCTCTTGAAATAGCGTCTTTTCTTCATGCCCCCATAATTAACGCAGACGCTTTTCAAATTTACCAAAATATGGATATTGGAACAGCCAAGATTGCCAAAGACCATCCACTTTATTCAAATCATTATTTGCTCGATATTGTTACGCCTGAAAATACTTTTTCTGTTAAGCAATATCAAGATGTCTTTCGCAAAACAATTGATGAACTGAAAAAAAAGTATAGCGACATTGTTGTCATCGGTGGAACGGGACTCTATATCAAAGCCTCACTTTTCGACTTCGATTTTGAAAATAACTCAAAAGAAGAAAGTGATGATTTAGAAACTAAAACTAATGAGGAACTTTGGAATATACTTACAAATCTTGATCCCAAGTCGCTAGATAATCTTCATCAAAATAATCGCAAAAGAGTAATAAGGGCAATTCGGATTGCAAAATATCACACACTTAATAAAAGCACCAATATTGAAATGCAATCTCATGAGATTATTTATCAAGATGTTCGAATTTTATTCATTAATCCTCCTCGTGAAGAGCTCTATAATCGCATCAATTTAAGGGTGGAAGAAATGTTTGCCAATGGTTTGGTAGACGAAGTAAAAGAACTTCTCAAAAAATATCAACTTTCGCTTACTGCTTCTCAGGCGATTGGTTATAAAGAAATTATCGCATATTTGAAAAATGAACTAACGTTGGTTGAAGCAAAAGAATTAATAAAAAAACGGACGAGAAATTATGCAAAAAGGCAAGTGACATACTTTAAACATCAATTTCAAACAGAAGAATTTTTAAATGGGCGTGATTTGATAGAGGCGGTAACAAAGCATGGGAAATGAGCAATTTATAAGAAGCATAAATTTGATAACTAAAGAAAAATTTGAGGTTATACAGAATGCCTGTATTTTACTCGTTGGATTGGGCGGAGTTGGTGGCACTTGCCTTGAAGCTTTAGTGAGAACTGGTTTCCAACATTTCATTATAATTGATGGCGATACAGTTGAAGCATCCAATTTGAACAGACAAATTCTTTTTCGTGAATCTGACATCGGAATCGATAAAGTCATCGCTGCGAAAAAACATGTCCTTGAAATAAACTCAAATATTGATATAAAAACAATCAAATTACAAATAAACCCCGAAAACGCCAATATCATTGACGAATTTGCTTTTGATTTTCTTATCGACGCTATTGATGATATTCCAGCTAAAGTACTCCTTGCGAAATATGCAATTGAAAACAACATACCATTTGTTTCATCGCTTGGCATGGCCAATAGATTTGATCCTTCGAAAGTAATAATCACTCGATTAGACAAAGCTACTGGCGATCCTCTTGCAAAAAAATTTCGCTACGAACTAAAGCAAAAACAAATCGATACAAAGAAGGTTAATGTATGCTTTTCACAAGAAATGCCAATAAAGGATGGAGCCAACCTTAATTCTATTATGATGCCTCCCTCTTCTGCCGGACTAAACATCGCTTATCACGTTCTTTCACACTTTATCAATAAATAATTCAAACTTTCTGCCATTCCATGCCTCTTAATTTTTAGGGGTACCATGGCGTTTTTAGAACTACGTAATCTAAGTAAAATTTACCAAAATAAAAAAGGTATCGCTCAAAAAGCTTTGAGTGATTTTTCTGTCATCTTTCCTAATTCTGGATTTATTTGCATCTGTGGAAAATCGGGAAGTGGCAAATCAACAATCCTCAATTTAATTGGTTTGCTTGATTTCCCTACATCGGGAGAGATATTGGTGAACAATTATCCGATTACCAAATGGAATGAAAAGAAGAAAAACCTTTTTCGCAACAGGGACGTTGGAATTGTTTTCCAACATTATCATTTATTGGAAGAGGAGACCGTTTTGCTCAACATTATGCTTCCCATGCTAATTCTTGGAAGCAAAACTTCTTCTGCAAAAGAAGATGCCATAACCTTATTAAAAGGAATTAATTTTCCTGAAAATCTATATGAAAAAAGGTGTGCTGATTTAAGTGGAGGAGAAAAACAACGGGTTGCTATATTACGTTCGTTGATAAATAATCCAAAGATTTTGTTGGCTGATGAACCCACAGGAGCGCTCGACGAAAAGAACGCTCATCTCGTTATGGACATCATTAAGAAAGCCAGTCGTAATAGGCTCGTTATCTTAATATCGCACAACAGAGAACTCATTAGCGAATATGCCGATCGTATTATTACTATTCAAGATGGCAAATTACAAAGTAATCAAATAATCAAAGAAGAAAACAATGGCTTGCCATTTATAAAGCCTTCAAAGAAACCAAAGCATTACTATTGGACCAACGCACTTTCCAAAACAAATTTAAAAAAAGGAATTAAAAGAAATCTTCTTGGAACAATAGCTCTTTGGTTAAGCTTAACATTCAGCCTACTCATATCCGGCTTTTCTAATGGAACTAATCATGTACTAAATCAAGAGACATTTAATCAGTTCGATTATGGGTGTTTAACAATATACAAAGAAACAACAAATAAAATCGAAGGATCCCCGCTCTCTATTGTTCAACAAATGCGTCCAACAGAAGAGGAAATGAAAAATATTGATTTTATCAATAAATCTTTTTTTGTTGAAAACAATCTTGATTCTTTGACTAATAATACTTCATTTTCTTATGGCAAAAAGAAGCTTGAAAATATTACGTATTGTCCGATTTATTCTTTTGACGAGAAAATAGTCGACACAAATCTAATAGCAACAGGCGTTATGCCAAAAACAGATAATCTTTTCGAAATAATGATTAATGATAAATGTGAAGAGTTGATGAAAGATGAAATAGCAAGTCAATTACATGTCTCCATGAATTATGAGTATTACTATTACACACAAAATAAAAAAAATCCCACTATCTTTGATAATTGGATCTTCGATTTTGATGTTTCAATCGCTGCGGTTGTTGATGAATTGGATTTTTTGTCTACCCCAAAAATCTATTATTCTTATGTTGCCCTTAAAGAGTTCGCGATGAAAACCATTATGACAAATCGTTCTAATTATGAGGGATTTGATATCTCGTGGTTCGATTTGATTAATGATTGTCCGAATAATGATCAGGTTTCTTGTTATTCCTATCGATTATTTTTAAGAGACATTCGCGAAAAAGAAAAAATGTCTTTATTTACTTCTGCTATTGAGCCCCCTCTATCTATTTACAGTGGAGCATTAACAATTTCTAAAGCTTTGTATAATTTAGTTGACGCAGCGACAATTGGAATGGAACTTTTCCTAGTTTTAGCCTTAGTTGGCACTTCTTTAATTCTTGGAATAATTTCATTTTCAAATTTAACATTTGATAGAAGAAAAATCGCTATATTGAGAAGCCTTGGGTGTAGCC
>JAEZUH010000096.1 GCA_023443485.1 Bacillota bacterium
GATAAAGATTTGAAGATTCTCAAAAAATTAATTACTGAAGAACAATTAAAAAGGAAAAAATGACCATGAAACCCATCCGCAAAGCCGTTATTCCTGCCGCAGGCTTAGGAACTAGATTTTTGCCTGCTACTAAAGGGCTAGCCAAAGAGATGCTACCTATCATTGACAAACCAACCATCCTCTACCAAGTTGAAGAAGCTGTCGCGAGTGGCTGTGAAGAAGTAATATTAATTATCTCACCAGACAAAGAATCGATAATTCATTTTTTTAATCGTGATGAAAACTACGAAAAATATCTTATAGGAAAAAATCACGCCGATTTTGCCGAGATAATCAAAAATATTGCCACGCTTGCCAAAATTAGCTATGTCTATCAAACTGAACAAAAAGGCCTTGGTCATGCTATATTGTGTGCTAAAGAAGCAATCGGAAATGAACCCTTCTTGGTCATTCTTGGCGATGACTTAATCGTTAATGAATCTGGATCAACGGCTTCCAGCCAGCTGATTGATGCCTATAATAAAACCGGATGTTCTATTCTCGGTGTTCAAGAAGTGGCTCTCAGCGAAACAAAAAAATATGGAGTTATAGATCCCGTAAGTCAAAATGGACGACTTATTTTAATGAAGGGGATGGTGGAAAAGCCAAAGGAAAATCCTCCGAGTTGTTATGCGGCACTTGGCAGATATGTTCTAACTCCTGATGTCTTCTCTTTGTTGGAGAATCAAACCCCAGGAGCGGGTGGAGAAATTCAGTTGACTGATGCCTTAAAACGGTTAGATAAAATATACGCCTATCATTTTGATGGAAGGCGCTATGACATCGGAGATAAATTTGGCTACGTTCAAGCTGTCATCGATTTTTCATTAAAGCGCGATGATTTGAAAGAAAAGGTCAAAAAGTACCTCCAAGAAGTGAAATAATACGAACCCTCAACGAGGGTTTTTATTATGAAATTGTCTTGAAAAGGAACCTAAGTATCATTATACTTATGTTGGTATTTTTAGGAGGAAATAAAAATGTCAGAAATCAAAAAAACAATGCTCTCAGTAGATGGAAATACTGCTGCGTCATTGGAATCGTATAACTTCATCGAAGTTGCAGCCATCTACCCCATCACTCCTTCCTCTACTATGGCGGAGAACGTGGACGTGTATGCCTCACAAAAAAAGAAAAATTACTTTGGTTCAGTTGTTAAAGTTAGTGAACTCCAATCGGAAGCCGGTGCCGCTGGCGCCGTTCATGGTGTTTTGCAAGCCGGTGGTTTAGCGGCCACCTATACAGCAAGCCAAGGATTATTGCTAATGCTTCCCAACATCTACAAATGGGTTGGTGAATTACTTCCAGCTGTTCTTCATGTATCAGCAAGAGCCATCGCCACAAGAAGTCTTTCTATTTTTGGCGATCAACAAGATATTTATTCGATTCGTCAAACTGGCATTTGCTTACTTTGCTCTCACAGTGTTCAAGAAGTGGCTGACTTAACTCCAGTCGCTCACCTTATTGCAATCGATGCTTCCTATCCGGTCTGTCATTTCTTTGACGGATTTAGAACCAGCCACGAAATTCAAAATGTTGAATTCGTTGATGATGCGGAATGGAAGAAACTCTTACCGATGGATAAAGTCGAAGCGTTTAGAGCTAGAGCTCTTAACCCACACACTCACCCGGTTACACGCGGGGGCGCTGAGAATGATGACATTTATTTCCAAGGCCGAGAAGCTCAAAATTCCCATGCCGCTCGTGTCGTAGAAGTTGCTGAAAAATATTTCAAAGAAGCCTCACGATTAACTGGTCGCCACTATGCTCCATTCACATATTATGGAGCCAAAGATGCTACTCACGTTATCGTGGCGATGGGTTCTGTTACCGAAACAGCGACAGAAGTCATTGATGCTTTAAAAGATAAGAAGATTGGTTTGATCAAAGTTCATCTTTATCGTCCATTCTCTGCTAAACACTTACTTGAAGTTCTTCCAAAGAGTGTCAAACGCATCGCTGTGTTAGACCGTACTAAAGAGATGGGGGCCACTGGCGAGCCACTCTATTTAGATGTTGTTTCAGTTCTTAAAGCAAACAAACTCGACATCGAAGTCTTCGGTGGTCGTTATGGCTTAAGCAGCAAAGACACTCAACCAAGAGATATTAAATCTGTTTATGATTTCCTCGATAGTGAGAAACCATGGACCAGTTTCACCGTTGGAATTAATGACGATGTTACACATCTCAGCATTCCAGTTGATGAATCATTCCATATCAAAGGAAACTACACCTCCTGCCTATTCTATGGCTTAGGCTCTGATGGAACCGTTTCCGCCAATAAATCTTCAATTAAGATTATCGGTGATGCTACTCATCAATACGCTCAAGCTTATTTTGCCTATGATTCCAAGAAAGCTGGTGGAGCGACACGTTCCCACTTACGCTTTGGAAAAACACCAATTCACTCGACATATTATGTCCAAAACGCTGACTTCGTTTCTTGCTCACTCGATACCTACGTTATGAAGTTCGACATGATTAGAAACTTAAAAGTGGGCGGAACATTCTTGCTCAATACCGATATGAGCGATGAAGAATTAATCAAAGTCTTACCAAATCGCATGAAATATCAATTAGCCTCTAAGAAAGCTAAATTTTATGTCATCGATGCTAACAAGATTGCTGGCGAAGTTGGAATGGGCCGTCACACCAACACCATTCTCCAAGCCTCATTCTTCTATCTGAATCCTGACATCATGCCTTACGAAGAAGCTAATAAGTGGATGAAGAAATTTGCGGAGAAGAGCTACGCCAAAAAAGGTGAAGATGTCGTCAAGATGAACTGGAAAGCCATCGATGCTGGAACTGAAGGATTACGCGAAGTGAAAGTTGATTCGGAATGGGCTAAATTATCTCCCAAGACAGAAATCGTTCTCACTGGCGATGACTACTTCGATTCGTTCGTTACCATTATTGATAACTTAGGCGGCGATGATCTCCCAGTTAGCAAATTCACTGAATATGAACTTTTAGATGGCACAATGCGCAATGACGTTGCTTTTATTCAAAAGCGCAGCATTGCTGACCGTGTTCCACACTGGAATAAGAACAAATGTATTCAATGCAATACTTGTTCGTTCGTTTGCCCACACGCAACTATTCGCCCAGTCTTAATGGATGATGCCGAATACGCTGCCGCTCCTGATATTGTTAAAGATGATTTCTTGAACGCAATGGGCCCAGGATTACAAGGTTTGAAGTTCCGCATCCAAGTTTCTTCTAAAAACTGTGTCGGTTGTGGCTTATGTGTTGCTGAGTGTTTAGCTAATAAACAAGCAATCAACAAATTAAAACCAGGTGAAAAACTCACCTCTGATATGATGGCTCTCGAAATGATGGAAGCCAAATCTCAATTCCCACAAGAAGTGGCTGCAGATTATTTATACAAACTCTCATATAAAGGCGATCGTCTCCCCGCGGCTATGCAGGCAACTGTTAAAGGGGTTGGATTCTTAAAACCATATATGGAAGTTTCTGGTGCCTGTGCAGGATGTGGAGAAACTCCATATTATCGTTTAGTCTCTCAATTATTCGGAAAAGATATGCTTGTCGCCAATGCGACTGGTTGCTCTTCCATCTACTGTGGTTCAACTCCCCTCACTCCATTCAACACTGACAAGGATGGTCAAGGCGTTGCCTGGGCTAACTCCTTATTCGAAGACAATGCTGAATTTGGATATGGCATGAGAGTGGCCACTGATGCAAAAATTAAACACATCATTGAAATCTTTGGCGCTGCTAAAGAAAGAGATAGCGTAGAACCAGAATTAAAAGCAATTATTGATGAATATTTTGCTAATATCAAAAACCGTATTAAGATGCGTGAAATTGCCCCCAAACTCGTTTCCTTAGTTAAAGAAAGCAAGGATGTGAATGTCAAAGAAGTCCTTCAATACGAACGTGATTTACAGGATAAATCCGTTTGGATTATCGGTGGTGATGGTTGGGCTTACGACATTGGCTATGGTGGACTTGATCACGTTTTAGCCAATGAAGAAGATGTTAACATCTTAGTTCTCGATACCGAAGTTTATTCCAACACCGGCGGACAATCTTCCAAATCATCACAAACTGGGTCAATCGCCAAATTCACTGCTTCCGGTAAACAAACCGCAAAGAAAAACCTCGCTTTAATAGCGATGAGCTATGGCAATGTCTATGTTGCTCAAATTGCTTTAGGCGCCAATCCTCTCGCGGCAATCAAAGCTTTAAAAGAAGCTGAATCCTACGATGGACCAAGCCTTATTATTACCTATTCCCCATGTGTTAACCATGGTATCAAAGGTGGACTTTCAAACTCCATGCTTCAAGAGAAAAAGGCCGTTGCTTCCGGATATTTCCCCATTTTCCGCTATGATCCTCGCCTCGCAGCAGAAGGAAAATCTCCTCTTACTATCGATATGGCGGAACCTGATTATAGTAAATTTAGAGAATTTGTTATGACTGAGACACGTTTCTCTCAATTACCCCATGTCAATCCAGAACAAGCCGAAGAATTGCTCAATAAAGCTGAAACATATGCTCGTCAACGTTTAGAGAGAATCAAAAAACTAGGAGCATAATCATTTAAGGAAAAACAGGCACCTAAAAAATTGCCTGTTTTTCTTGCCAATTAATTTAATTTTATATATACTATCAGTAGGTTAAGGAACAAATTTTATGAAAAAAAATCAAAGAGAAATCGAATGTTTGTTTGAAC
>JAEZUH010000110.1 GCA_023443485.1 Bacillota bacterium
AAGGAAGCCAAGGAAGATACTTTTTCAACTTCAATGTCTATTTCAGCATTATTGTCTTTTTTCCATTTTTGAGGGATTTTATTAATCAATTGTTTGAAGCCATATTTTTGACAAAAACTATTTAATGTTTGAAAATCATAGCCTTCATAGGTGAGTTCAGATATGGAAAAAGGAAGAGGAATATCGGTCTTGATAAGAGCCATTTCTAGAGATATTTTTCCCATCTCTTGATCGGCGATAATTTGCTCGCCAATTTTGCCTTTCATCATAGGAGCGTTTTTAAGTATTTCCTCAAAGCTCCCATACTCCTGTATTAGTTTAATTGCTGTTTTTTCTCCGATTCCTTTAATACCAGGTAGGTTATCGCTCGCATCACCTCTTAAACCTTTATAGTCCACAATTTGATGAGGCTTAAAACCATAAGTTTCTTCAACTAATTGAGGGGTCATTAACAAGACATCAGAGAGACCTTTCTTAAGGATGTGAACAGTAGTGTTATCACTCACTAATTGAATAAAGTCACGATCTGAAGTATAGAGATGAACTTCATAGCCATGTCGCTCGGCTTCTTTAGCTACGCTTCCGGCGATGTCATCTCCTTCAAAACCATCTTCTTCAAACTGGAATATTCCTATTGAATGCAAGAATTCTCTAACGATAGGAAATTGTTTCACTAAATCATCAGGAGCTGGTTTACGATTAGTTTTATAAAAGTCGCAACTCTCATGTCTAAAAGTTGGTTTTCCTGTATCAAAAGCCACGAAGATAGCTTCGCCTTCTTTAAGATTCGCAATAATCTTATTAAGCATATTTGAGAAAGCAAAAATTGCGTTTGTTGGTGTGCCATCTTGGCTTCTCATTACTTCGACACCGGGGTAAGCGGTGGCGTAGTATGCGCGGAATAGCAACGAATTGCCATCTATAATCGTAATTTTATTCATATTAACTCTCCAAATTCTCAATCGCTTCGGCGATAAAGCTTGATTCATCATTTTTCATTTCGTAACGGCCTTTAACAAGGATGATATTGTTCTTTTCTAATAAGGCGGCTACCTCAGGAAATAGATTAGGGAAAACTGTCATTTCGATATCGCCGGTTTGGTCAAAAATCTTCACGAAAGCCATCGACGAACCTTTTTTGGTCTTAATGACTTTTTTGATTTTCACAATTCCAACGATGTTAACTTCGCTATGTTCAACTAATTCATTAATGGGGACGACATTCTTGGCTTTCAACAAATCTTTTTTGTAATCTAAAACATTGCTGCTGAGCATCACCCCAATAGTCTCATATTCTAAATCAAGATTCTCGAGAGGATCATCTAGTTCAATCATAATGTCGGGCGGAGCAATTGAGGCAATTCCTAGATTGAGCTGACCATTGTCATCACTGATTAGTTGAGCGTATTGTAAGGCAGCCTTAATGGTATTCCTTAAACTGGCTCTTGAATTATATAGTTTATCGAACGCTCCAGCGTTGATTAATTTTAAGACTTGAGTCTCGCTTATTTTGCTTCGATAGAGGCGAGTGACAAAATCAAAAATATCTTTATAAGGACCGTTTTTGCGTTCTTGAATAATGGTTTTTGCCATTAAATCATTGATTCCACTAATGGATGTCAACGGGAAAAGCAAACTTTTGTTGTTGATTGAAAAAGCCATCTGAGACTCATTGATATCAGGAGGGAGAATTTTGATTCCCATTGTCTTCATTTCGGAGATGTTGTCAATAAACTTACTATCGTTAGCGGATAGACTAGTTTCTAATAAAGCGACATAGAATTCTAAAGGATAATGGGCTTTAAGCCAAGCCATGCGACAAGTTAAAACTGCGTAAGCCACTGAGTGAGAACGATTGAACCCATAGTCAGCGAATTTTAAGATATCGTTGAAGACTTCTTTGCTGACTGCTTCGCTATGGCCGGTTTTTATTGATCCTTCGATGAATTGTTTTCCTAAGGAAAGAAGGATGGCTTTATCCTTTTTGCTGACTGCTCGGCGGAACGAATCAGCTTCAGCGGGGGATAAACCCGCCATGACGGAAGCGATTTGGTTGATTTGTTCCTGGTAAACAATAATTCCATAGGTAGGAGCAAGTATGTCTTTTAAATCTTCGGAAAGATAAACAATTTTCTCTATACCATCGCGTCGAAGAGCGTAATTTTTGACATAAGGCATTGGTCCAGGACGATTTAAGGCAATGAGAGCGACAACATCTTCAAAAGAACTAGGTCTTAAGGTTTGAATTCCCTTTCTCATCACGGTGGTTTCAATTTGGAATAAACCAATCGTGTGACCGGAACTGATGAGATCAAATATTTCCGGGCTATCATAAGGAATCTTCATTTTGTCGAGGTGAATATCTGGATAGTGCGAATTAATTAAATCAACGCATACAGAAACAGTGGTTAAATTTCTAATGCCGAGGAAGTCCATCTTTAAGAAACCTTGTTCTTCAAGATATTCTGCTTCGTATTGTGAGACATAATTATCGTTAAAATCAATAGAGACAGGAATCGAATTTTCGATAGGTGTATTATTTAAAATAATACCAGCGGCATGCTGTCCAGATTGACGAGGTAAACCTTCAATCTTTCCAGCGAGAGAGACAAACTCTTTAAAATATGGATCGCTGTCGACAATCTTTTGAAATTCTGGGAGGTACTTGTAAGCTTGTCCGAGAGAATAACGAGGATTGCTAATGGCTTTACTCAGTAGAACAATATGTCTTTCGGGATATTGATAGACACGTCCGATATCGCGGATGGCTTGTCGGGCTAGAATGGTTTGAAATGTCACAATCGTACTGACTTTGTCACGCCCGTATTTCTCGCGCATGTACTGAATGACATCTTCGCGTTTGATATCCATAAAGTCGACATCAATATCCGGCATACTTTTTCGGGCCGGATTGAGGAATCTTTCAAATTGTAAACGATAGGAGATTGGATCAACCTCGGTAATGTTTAAAAGAAAACTGACAAGACTTCCAGCCGAACTGCCTCGACCTGCTCCGACAAGAATTCCTTCTTTTTTTGCCCAGTTCACGTAATCTTGAACTAAAAGAAAATAATCGGAATATCCCATTGAACTAATCGTCGATAGTTCATAATTAAGTCTTTCGACATATTCAGGCTTTGCATCTAAATTGAGATTTTTAAGTTTTTCGTGAGCCATGTCTTTTAATTCTTCATCGCAGTTACGAGATGAAAAATGGAGCATTTCGCCTCTTTTTTGAATGAATGAAAATTGGCTTTGTTTAATCAAG
Organism: Bacillota bacterium; assembly: GCA_023443485.1. GTDB lineage: Bacteria > Bacillota_I > Bacilli_A > RFN20 > CAG-826 > JAAYDH01. The sequence goes on from JAEZUH010000110.1 coordinate 3,269, forward strand.
TCGTTGGTCGCGTCTATCTCCTTTTCAGAATAGATTTTATGATAGTCGGCTTCGGTCATGAAGTACTCATATCCAACGGCCTTCTTCTCTTTGATGAAGGTTCCTTCTCCGATGGCGGACACTATCTTTAAGACAATCGCATCATCTTTCTTTTCATAACGTAGACGAGGAAAGGCTATGCATTGGTAATTATATTCTTTAGCGAAAGTCCGGACTTTCTCCATCATTGTCTTACTGACCAAATCGACAACTTCGATTCCAAGATAAAATCTTGAGTCAAAGAGTTTGGAATATTCATTGAGCCACTTCGTAAAAGTTGTATCGACTTTTTCCAAGGCGGAAAAGCGTTCTTTAAAAGCTCCATAATTGGTTTCGATGACACAGGCTAATCCCCCGCTATTTTTTGCAAGAAAAGCGAGATTTAATTCGTTTCTTTGAATCGCAGTGTGAATGTTGATGAGGTGGTGGTAACCTTCCTCGTTGAGAACATACAAGCAAAGATTTGCCTCATCAATGGTGATATTAAGGCCGACCAAATAAGGTTTTTTAATATCTTCCATGGCGTGGACAAATTCGGGAAGGCCGTACATGCATTCAAAATCAGCGACGCCAGCTCCAAAATAACCCTGCTTTTCAATTGAGCGGGCAATTTTCTTCATGGTCAAGCCACTCTTTAGGAAAGAGTAACAAGAAATAATATGTAGAGGCGCGAATTTGCTCATACACATAGTATAGTCTAAAACTATGACCTTTTTAAATAAAAAAGGTAACCTATTGGCTACCTTTTACAATTCATATTTAGAATAATTTATTTAACTCAGCGATAAACTTTGGTAGTTCATCAAGTGAATTAATTTTTGCTCCAGAAGCCTGTGGGTGTCCACCGCCTTCAAACATGGCAGCGACTCCATTGATGGCCTTCTCTTTGGAACGTATGGAAATTCTCCAACAATTATCTTTAGGATCTTCAGTGATGGAACACCAAGCATTAACCCCTTCAATATTAGCAAAAATATTGACATTTTCTTTGCCTCTTTCGGTGGTGATCTTTAATTCATCTTGAATTTTGGCATCCAAAATATAATAGGCCACACCTTTTTCTGAAATCGTGAAGTGATTGAGAATATAAGCGGTAACATATAGATCGTCGAGTTGTTTGCGATACATCTTCTGATAGATTTTGCTTAGTTCCAAACCTGATTCAAGTAGATATCCAGCAATGGCAAAAGTATGAGCGGAGGTGGAAGCGTATTGGAAGCGTCCAGAATCACCAGCAATTGCTGTGTAGAAGTATCCCGCCGCTTCTTTACTCATCACATATTTTCCCTTGAAATTAATCAGAGCGTTAACAATATTTTCTGAAGCCGCTGCTCCAACGGTGTTGACCATGCTGACATTACCAAAATCTTCAACAAGTGGATGGTGATCCATCTTCACTTTGAATTTGGCTTTTTTCCAACGTGGATCTGCGATACGAGAACTGTTAGCGGTATCTAAGATAATCGCGAGGAATGGTTTCTTGAACCACTCTTCGTTTAACTCATCCATATAGGGGAATAAGCGAGGAGTAAAGGTGACATGATTGTCGCCTAAAACTCGCACTTCTTTGTTTGGAAAATTATCCTTTATCCATGTGGCTAAGCCCATTTGGGAGCCTAGAGCATCATAGTCAGGTTTGCAGTGACGGAAGATAGCGATACGATCATACCGCTTAATGGCGGAATGCAAGCGGGTGATATTTTTCTTTTCACTTTCCGCGTACACTTTAAAAATTGGTTTCATATTTATTTTTGTGTCTCCTTAATACACATTTGGTAAGCATCGCGAGCAATCATCACTTCTTCATCAGTGGGGATTACGGCGATTTTTACTTTGCTGTCAGGGGTAGAAATGAGAGCTTCTTTTCCGTGAATAGAATCATTTAATTGATTGTCGATTTTGACCGATAAAGCATCTTGAATTTGTTCGATGACTTCTCGTCGAGTTCTCGGTTCATTTTCCCCGATACCAGCGGAGAAAATAATGAGGTCGCATCCACCTAAACGGACGAAATATTGACCAATAAAATCAGCGATCCGACGAACGAATAAAGTGTTAGCAAGAATGCATCTTTCATCACCATTATCCGCGCCGGCTAAAACATCGCGAGAATCAGAATAACCGCATAGTCCAAGAAAGCCTGATTTCTTATTGAACATTTGGTAAACTTCTTCAGCTGATTTGCCAGTTACAGAAGCGACAAAATTGAACACACTTGGATCCATATCTCCAGTTCTGGTGCACATCATAATGCCTCCAAGAGGAGTTAAGCCCATCGAAGTGGCGACACATTTGCCATCTTTAATAGCGGTGATTGATGCTCCGCTTCCGATATGGCAAGAAATGATGCGTGGGTGTTTGACACCTGGCAAATATTTTAACCCTTCTTCAGAAAGATACTTATGGCTCGTTCCATGAGCTCCGTAGCGGCGAATATCATATTTTTCAGCAATCTCGTGTGGGATAGCAAAAACATAATCTTGAGGTTCCATGCTCTGATGAAAAGCGGTATCAAAAACAGCGATATTTGGACAGTCTGGTAAGACTTCTTTAAACGCTCGATAGCAAGTTAAGTGGGCTTGATTATGAAGAGGGGCCAACGGAATTAGCGATTCAATTCTCTTCTCAGTTTCTTCAGTAAATAATGCTGACTTGGAGAAATACTTTCCTCCTTGAACGACACGATGACCCATCGCTTTAATATCGGCAAAATCTTTAATGATTCCTTTGCTTAATAAAGCTTCAAGAACGGTTCGTGCCGCAACGGCATGATTGGGAAAGACAGGATAAGTTTGTTCTTTTTTACCATCGAATTTTATGGTAAAAATGCCATCTTTTAAACCAATTCGCTCACAATTTCCGGAACATATTACTTTCTCTTCTGGCATTTCATAAAGCTTGAACTTTAATGAAGAACTTCCAGAATTTATCGTCATAATTTTAGACATTGATACTACCTCTTAAAACTGCGTATATTATTACATAATTAGGTCATTCTTTCAATTCTAATGAATTATTCTTTATTAATAAAAAGGCCCGACTTCCATCGGACCTTATCATTTATGAAGAAATATCAAATATAGCAATCTCAACAATTTGCTAATTATTACGCTGCTTGATCAGCTAAATACTTAGCTTCCAAATAAGCGGTCTTCTCTGCGATTGTTGTTGAATCTCCAAAATTATCTGGGACAACGGTGGAACCCTCTAAAGTGCTTGGTGAGATGAATAAATCATCAAGTTGTGGCCAAGAATTATAACCACTTGCGTAACTAGAACTGCAAGAATTGATGTTGTTGAGAACAGCAACAGCTTGTAATGAGCTCATTGGAGCATTATCAGCGACACCAGTAAGTCTTGATGCGCCATCGGAAACCCAGGATTTGACAGTAGCCACTTTATAATCGCCTTCGACCAATAAATTCGCGACAGACATATTAGCTGATTGATTAGATGATTTAGAAACGTTTCCAGACGAATCCTTGACTAAGAAATCCGTTACATCAACAGGGACATCGTAAAAGAAGAGTCCTTGCCAATAATCTGAAACAACATTTGTCATTTCAGGGCAACTTTCCCATGTCGTTCCTGTTGCACCACCCCAGTAATGAATATACATGTGTCCAGCATTATCCCAAGCCCCTTCGAGATAGACATAAATGCGGCGATCTTGTTGAACGGTCGCGGCTTCATTCTTAGAAAAAAGATGATACGAATTTGTTAATAAACTTGCGCTTGTCACAATTCCTAAAGCAACGATGCCAAGGAGCAAACTAGCTTTCTTTACTCTTATATCCATGCGTATGTCCTCCTAACCTAAAAACAATGTAACGCGATGATTAATTATATTATAGTTTATCCATTTTGAGTTATGCATCAAATTTTTGGATTGCCTTGAATTGAACGGATTTTTCCTTTATCTTGAAAGTATATTTCTTATGTGAGGGGACTGATATGGAACTTCGCTCGATTTTGCGCTCTATTGGATTAAGTTTATTGACCTTTTCTTTGCTTGTCCCTCTTTCTGCTTGCGATGGAAAAAAAGATGACGAAGAAGAGACAACCATTACTGATGCAGCCTATGAAGAATGGGTGAGTTCATGGAGCGAATCGGGACATCTATACCTTCACTACAATCGAGGAGAAGAAGCTAGTGTAAGTGATTACGAATCGTATTGCTTATGGTTGTGGCCTCATCGTCCCAATGATTTAGAAGGAACGCTATGGGCGTATAAAGGAGTTACTGAGGTTTCCTCAAGCCTCACTCTTCACCCAATGAGCACTCGCTGGATGAATGGTGTCGATGTTCAAAAAGGTGGAGTGAATACATGGAAAGATAAATACGGCACGATTGTTGATGTCGATTTATATAATTCAAATTTAAAAACGGGGAAAAATAATAATCCTGTCAGTTTTGCTGATGTGACAAATGTTGGCTTTTTACTTGTTCGCCTCGATAGCATGGATGGCTCGAGCAACTGGATTAGCGATGGTGGAAAAGAAACATATATCACTGATTTTGACAAGCACTTCCGGGAAGATGGCTCGATGCATGTGTACGTAAATACTGGCAATTTTGATAAATATGCTTTCACTGCGACTGGGACTAGTGAACCAGAAGTCAATCCTGTTCTCGAAGATACTTCAGGAACTTATCGAAGTGACACGGATACGATTACTGATTCCTATGGAGTGTCACCAACCAGCGATTCTTTTACTTCTTTAGGGGTTGGCTATCAAATCTTTGTCGCTTCATTTAGAGATTCAAATGGAGATGGAATCGGAGATTTACGAGGAATTATTGATTCATTAGATTATCTTGATGATTTAGGTATTCAAGTTCTTTGGCTTACCCCAATTCAGCAAAGTGATTCATATCACGGCTACGACATATCCGATTTCTATGCTGTCGATAGCAAATTTGGAACATTGGAAGATTATCGTGAGTTATTGTATAAAGCCCATGAAAAAGACATAAAAATTGTCATGGATTTGGTATTGAACCATACCTCAAAAAGTAATGTTTGGTTTAAAAACTCTCAATGGGCAAGACAAGGGCTTGATGAAGAAGGTAACGTAATTAACTGGAGAAACGTTTATCACTGGAAATACGCCACTGATACCGTCAAAAAATATGTTGATGGTCAATACATGACAATCACTGTTAAAGATGATGCGGAAAGCAATAATCCTTCCTGGTACCGAGATGGCGAATCTAATTATTATTACTATGGTAAATTTGGTAGTGGGATGCCAGAAATAAATTACGAATGTCAAGCAACTCGTGATTTAGTGAAGAATATGGCTAAATATT
>JAEZUH010000003.1 GCA_023443485.1 Bacillota bacterium
CAGCAGTGACTTTACCATCAAAAGCGAGAGCAAAACACATTTTTTCTCCCGTTGCTTCACCATGAAAATCAATGATATTAATCACAGCAGGTTCTTCTTCAGTTAAGACCTGAAGCATTGAATAATAGGGAGAATTGACTTGTTCCTGAATAAAGGCTGATCCAAGTATATTTGTTACTCTAATTGATACACCATCGACATCATAGATGGCTGTGCCTTCACCAGGAAAATCATTGATCAAATTAGCGGGGCGAATTAAACGATCGACTTTATCAATATATTTAGTTATTTCGCTCTTTGAATTGTAGTGGTTACCTAATGTAACAACATCAACTCCAGCTTCAATTAATTCATCATATTGACGGTGAATCAAACCTTTGCCATGAGTGGAATTTTCTCCATTGGCAATGACAAAATCAATATTGTATTTTTTAGTGAAATAAGGCAATTTTTCGCGAAGAATTCTTCGACCAACTCGGCCGACAATATCGCCAATAAATAGGATGTTCAAAAGATTGTCTTTCTATGAAATAGGGTGACTATTTCGCTGTTTCAACTGCTCGATATTCACGAATAACTGAAACTTTAATTTGGCCAGGATAGGTCATTTCATTCTCGATTCTTTCCTTAATTTCGCGTGCGAGCTTAAAAGCTCCCACATCATCAATCTTATCGGGAATAACCATGACGCGAAGTTCACGACCAGATTGCATGGCGTAGGATTGATATACTCCATCATATGATTTGCAAATCTCTTCGAGTTGTTCAATTCGCTTAATATAGTTTTCAAGCATTTCGCTGCGGGCACCTGGGCGAGCAGCGCTTAATGTGTCAGCGGCTTGGACTAAGTTGGCGATGACGAATTTTGGTTCGACATCTCCGTGGTGGGATTCGATACCATTGATAACGACATCTGGTTCGCCATATTTCTTGGCTAATCGAATGCCTATTTCCACGTGACTACCATCCATTTCAAAGTCGGCAGCTTTGCCGATATCATGGAGAAGCCCTGCTCTCTTAGCGAGATTTTGATCTAAACCAAGTTCGGCGGCCATCGTCCCGGCTAAAATTGCAACTTCAATCGAATGATTGAGAGCATTTTGGCCATAAGATGTACGATATTTTAAACGGCCAACATAGTCGAGTAATTCGCGATTAATTTTCGGAAGACCAAGCTTGAAGGCGACATCTTGACCGGTTTTATGAATGGATTCTTTGACAATGTTCTTACATTTCTCAACAATTTCTTCAATTCTTCCGGGCTGAATGCGGCCATCCTTAATTAATTCCTCGAGAGTGAGTCGAGCAATTTCTCGGCGAATTGGGTTGAAGCAAGAAACAGTGAGCGCTTCGGGTGTATCATCAATGATGATATCAACACCTAATAATTGTTCGAGCGAACGAATATTGCGACCTTCACGACCGATGATGCGACCTTTCATCTCATCATTGGGAAGAGCGACAACAGACACAGTTCTTTCGGTTGTGACTTCTTGAGCGTATTTGCTAACAGCGTAGCCAAGAATTTCTTTGGCCTTGGTGTCGGCGACTTCTTTAGCTTCATCTTCTTTGTTTTTGATGAATGTCGTGATTTCTTTGCTCATTTTGCTCTCAACGCGGCTGAATAATTCATCGCGGGCTTCTTGAGTAGACATTTGAGAAACCTTCTCTAATTCTTGAATGATTCCATCAATTTTATCTTGCAAAACTGATTCTTTTTTATCGACTTCTCTCAAACGACGAATGAGAGTTTCATTTTTTTCATCGAGTAAATTTTCCTTTTGAATTAGAGCGGTGTCCCTTCGATCAATGGATTGCTCTCTTTGTAAAAGTTTGTTTTCTTGAGAGGCCACTTCTTGTTTTCTCTCACGAATTTCTTTTTCGGCATCTTGTTTCATTTCATACACAGTTTGTTTGCCATCCAACTGTGCGTTTTTGGTAATGTGTTCGGCTTTAATTTCGGCTTCCCTAATTATTTTTGCAGCTTTAGCATTCGCTCTTTGCTTTTTGAAAAGAGGAATGAGAATAATGGCGGTCGCACCAAGAATGAGACCAACCACTCCGCAAATAATAGGTAATCCGATACTTAAAAAAGCATCTGCTAATACAGTTAACATTATTCGGTCCTTTCATTATGTCTTAAAGACTAATAGTTACAAAGTAACTATATTTACCTAAAATATCCCTATCATATAATAGAGATTTTTGTGTATCCATAACAGGCAATGCCTGGTAAATAAGTTCTCGAATGAGAATATATAGGTAAGTACCTTTCGAAGGTACCCATTCATTATAATGGGAAAACATAGAAAAGTCTTTAATAATATTTCAAAGAAAAAGCCAATGCGAGATTGGCTATTCTATAGATTCTGCTTTTGGTAAGTGTCCTTTAACTTGTTTAGATAGTTCTTCAACGACATCAGGATTAGCTTTTAAATATTCTTTTGCCGCATCGCGACCTTGAGCGATTTTGTTCCCTTTATATTCAAACCATGAGCCGCTTTTTTTAATGAAGCCCGCTTCGACGCTAAGATCGAGAATTTCGCCTTCTTTGGAAATGCCTTGGCCATAGATGATATCAATAATCGCTTGTTTGAAAGGCGGAGAAACCTTATTTTTCACAACTTTAACACGAACGGAGTTTCCATAGATATCGCTTCCTGATTTCAATGCTTCATTGCGACGAATGTCTAATCTGATAGAAGCATAAAATTTAAGAGCTCTACCGCCAGAAGTTGTTTCTGGGTTTCCATACATGACACCCACTTTTTCACGAAGTTGATTGATAAAAATTACTGCGCATTCTTTTTTATTTAAAATACCGGCTAGTTTGCGCATGGCTTTGCTCATTAAGCGAGCTTGAAGACCAACTGAGTTATCGCTCATTTCTCCATCTAACTCTGCTTGAGGAACCAAAGCTGCCACAGAATCAACGACAATTAAATTGATGGCGCCAGAGCTGGCTAACATCTCAACGATTTCAAGAGCTTGTTCACCACTATCAGGTTGAGAAAGGATTAGCTCATCGATATTTACTCCTAAGTTTTTGGCGTAGACAGGATCAATAGAGTGTTCAGCATCTACGAAAGCTGCTCGCCCACCTTGCTTTTGACATTCAGCAATGGCGTGAAGAGCGAGTGTGGTTTTTCCACTTGATTCAGGACCATATATCTCAATGATTCTTCCTTTAGGATAACCACCAACTCCAAGGGCATCATCTAATAGTAAAGATCCACTAGGAATAACATCGACATCGACAGCTTGTCTTTCGCCAAGTTTCATAACGGCGCCTTTACCAAAAATCTTTTGAATTTGTTTCAAGGTCTCATCGAGATTGATTTCGTTTGTTTCATTTTTTTCAATTTTTGCCATATAATATGCCTCATTTATTAAAATCAGTATTTTGTTGTTTTTTTGGAAAATTAATTTTTTTGCTCTAATAGCTCGTGGATAAGTTGACACGCAATTTGAACAGCTTGATTTTGAATTTCGCTTCGCGATCCCGAAAGGTTATGCTTTGTTACAATAACTAGATCATAGCATGCAACGGCGATGTATATTTCGCCAACTGGTTTCCCTTCCATAGTTGATGGACCGGCGTTTCCAGTAAAAGAAACGCAATAATCAACATTGAGAAGTTGGCGTGCGTGACTCGCCATTTCTTGAGCGATTTCCTGGGAAATGACGCCACATCGATCAATTAGTTCATAACTAATACCAAGAATTCTTGATTTTTCTTCGGTCGAGTATGTAACAAACCCACCTTTAAAAAAGTGGCTGGCTCCTGGTATAGCAGTAATCTCATGAGAGAACAGACCTCCGGTAAAAGATTCTGCGCAGCCGAGAGTGCGACCCTTCTCAATAAATATTGAAGAGAGATCCTTTGGTGTTATCATTTCTTCGCGTCCTTAAAAACTTGTCGATTTTGAATAACATAGATAATACCAGACAGGAGAGAAACTGCGGTTGCAATATACACAATAAAATCAGTTATATGTAATCCGGCTGGCCAACCAGAATCAAAATAATTGAAGGGGAATCCGTTTAATAACACAAAAGAAATTGCTACCATTTGCAAGACTGTCTTGGCTTTGCCAAAGATATTAGCAGCGATGACAATTTTCTTTTGAGCAGCGATAAATCGAAGGGCATCAACAACAATGTCTCT
>JAEZUH010000010.1 GCA_023443485.1 Bacillota bacterium
TTGACATACTGGTGGATGCTGAGGGGCTTGAACCCCCGACCTCCGCCGTGTAAAGGCGATGCTCTCCCAGCTGAGCTAAGCATCCACAATACGGAATATGCGCTTAAATAATATATCACTTGATATATCAGCAAGTCAACGAAAAAAATCGCTGTTTTGGGGCGACTTTTTTGATGTTTTAAACTATGTTTAGAACCCTTTTTTTCCTAGCAAATGGAACATATTTTTCTTATATATTTCCACTCCAGGTTGATTAAAGGGGTTTATTTCTAATAAATATGCGGACATCGCACACGCTCTCATGAAGAAATACAATAGGTGTCCAAGAGTGAATGGGGTGAGCTCTTCAAGAGTGATGATGTTGCATGGAACATTGCCCTCTTCAACATGGGCTTTTAAGGTTCCTTCAAAGGCTTTTTGATTCACAAAAGCTAAGTCTTTGCCTTCAAGATAGTTGAGTCCATCAAGATCTTCTTCATCATGTGGAATTTTGACATCTAACTGTGGCTTGATGACATTGATAATTGTTTCAAAAAGTAATGGTGTTCCATCTTGAATAAATTGACCGAGGGAATGCAAATCAGTAGAGAACGTTGCACTGGCGGGGAATAATCCTTTTTTATTCTTTCCTTCGGATTCACCAAATAATTGTTTTAACCATTCAGAAATTTGACTCATTTGTGGCTCATAAGTCACATACATTTCTACCAGTTTTTGTTGATGGTATAAATAATCTCTGCTGACCGCGTACTGATAACAGGCGTTTTTCGCTAGATCATCGTTATCATACTCTTGGCGAGCGGCTTTCGCCCCATCCATGAAAGATTGAATATCGATTCCTGCACACGCAAGAGGAAAGAGCCCAACAGCGGTAAAAACGCTATATCTTCCTCCGATATCGTCGGGAAGAACATAAGTTGAATATCCTTCTTGCATACAGAGAGTTTTGAGGGCTCCGCGAGATTTATCAGTTGTGGCGTAGATTGCTTTCACAGCTCTCTTTTTGCCGACCTGTTTTTCTAATAATTCTTTTAACAAGCGGAAAGAGATGGAAGTCTCAGTGGTGGTTCCACTTTTACTAATCACATTGATAGCAAATTTTTTACCCTTTAAATACTCCATGACTTGAGCGACATAATTAGGGGAAAAAGTTTGGCCCATGAATATGATTTCGATTTTATTTTGACTTTTCAAGCCTTGGAGAGATTCAAGGGCGGCCCGGCTACCAAGATAACTTCCTCCAATGCCACAGACGACGAGAATATCAAAGTTTTCTTTGACATACTGAGCATCTTTGGAAATACGCAAAAATTCATCTTTATCGTAGTTAAGAGGCCAATCGGCCCATCCGAGATAATCATTTCCAAGACCAGTCTTGGCATCAATCATATTATTGATGGTGGTGACTTTTTCTTTATACTGATTTAAAACATCTTTAGTAATTAGTCTGTTTAATTGCAATTTCATCTTATTCATCTCCCTTAATTTTCTTTAGAGTCGTTTTTTTCCATTCGGGAAGTTTTTTTTCAAGAGGAGCGAAGTCTCCATCCTTTACCACAGGAACTTTTCTGGTGGCGTTGTCGTGAGTGTTGTAGGCTTGTTCCTCAGGCACTTGCTTCAAAGACACTCTTAAAAATCCATTTGTTGGATCAACTGAAATCACTTTGACGCACATATCGTCTCCGATTGAACCGAATTTCTCAATATCACGAATATAGGAATTGGATATTTCGGAAATATGAAGTAAACCCTGACTCCCATCTTCAAAAGTTAAGAAAAGAGCATAAGGCTTAACATTCGTTACCTTGCCAATGATTAAAGCACCAATTTCATAAGACATAAGGCTACCTCTTTTTTATCATATACTTTTACAATAAAAAAGGTAGTTTTATCTACCTTCCTTATTTATTTACTGGCTAGCATTTTTTCTTTGCGATCAATTTCATCTTTGATGGAAGCGGAGTCGATTATCAAACGCATAATCTTATCTAAATCGCTACCAGCGGTATAGTCAGCGCGGCACATAAAGCTGCAACGGCCATCAATATAAATTTGACGCACTTTATCGCTTTCCTTTTCTGGATAAACAGCGATTGAACGTCCGCCATTATGCTTAACGAGAGTCATACAGGCGATATCGGTCATTCCATCACCGACATAAACGATATTAGAATATGGAATTCTTAGACTCGGGGTCTTCTTATTAACTGAATTATCATCGGTCACATCAAATACGCCTTTAGCGATACGGAAGAAGAATTGAGTTTTTTGGGTGTAATTGATTGTCAATTTTGGCCAAATAGGTTCACCCTCTTTGTTATAGAAATATTCACATCCATAAGCGGCAGTAAACTGATCGTAAATTGAACAACCTTCGACAATCTCTTTTGTTCCTGAAGAAACGAGATAGTGCTCAACAATAATGCCTTTTGAAGCAGCGTATTCATCTACGCGTTTGAACCAAGTAGTCACTCCGGGGTAGAATTTGATGTTCTTACCACATTCCTGGAGATATTCTCTGGTCAACTTAATTCCTTTTTCTTTAGCTTTGGCAACCATCATATACATGTAAGAAAGAATTCTTTCAACACCAGTTTTTAAAGAAAACCTAGTTGTCTCATCCCAGAATTCTGCGGGAGTCATTCCGAGAGCAGGGATAAAAGAATAGTTTTGCATATCGGTGGTCGATAGCGTTTTATCAAAGTCATACATGATTGCAATAATTGGTTTTGGCATAGTATTTAACCTCGTTAAAGATTTTATCATACTTTTCTAAATTTAGTCAATCACTAGGCTTACGCCTGTTTCTCATTCTTCATTTTGCATTAATTGCTAAATATGATAGTATTTCTTTGCGAGAAAAAAGCATGTTTGATAATCTTGAACCTTGGCTAAATACTTTATTAACAATCATTACTGTTGTTGGGGCAATAATGGTTTTGTTGCTCGTTGTTGATCTTGGCTTAATTGGAACTTTTCGAGCAATACTCAAACGTCACAATAAAGCGATGAATGTCATGTTAATGACAAAGTACGACAATATCAAGAAAATTATTGATGTTTTAGATGAGATTGGTTGCTCTGTTGATGTTAGATTGAAGAAGACATTTACTTCTATTGACACCAAGTTGTTCATTTCTCAAGACACGATTGAATGTAAACAAATTAGGGATAAATTAACCTATCTTCAATCAGAGATATTTTTCCTTTCACGAAAGAACACCTTCGTTGAAAATAATGACAAATTCAATATAGCTAAAAATAATATTATCGAAACTGATGTTGTGTACCGCAACACTGTTGCTATGTATAATGCGGATGTCCTCGGTTATAACTATTGGATTCGCTTTCTGCCCTATCGATGGCTATTTCTCCTATTTAAGATAAAAGAAAAAGAATTGATATAAGGAATTGTTGTTAGAAACAATTTCTTTTTTTGCCATTCATCGTGGTTTACAATAAAAAAATGGTGAGTCATTTTGCTCTCCATCGCTATTTCAATTCATAAGGAGAATAATATGAAGACACAAAATGTAAAATTTAGTCAGTATCCATTCATTGTTCCTACGGAAAAACGAATTGCTAACAAATTAGAAAAATTGGTTAGTGATTTGAAAGAATGTGGATCTGCTCGCACCGCTTCTCTAGCGGTTAAACATTGGAATAAATATGGGGAAGAGTTATCCACCCAGTTGAGCTTAATTTCTGTGAAATACAGTGTTGATACCACTAATAAGGTATATAAAAAGGCCCAAGATAAGATGGATGAGCTTTCTCCATTGATTTCTAAATATTCAAACGACTATGAGAAAATCATGTCCAAAGCTAGTTTTCGTAAAGATTTAGAAAAGGTTTACGGGAAATATCTTTTCAAGATGTATGACAATGCTCTCAAGGCTTTCGACGAGAAAATCATGCCTGATTTAGCTCAAGAAAACAAACTTGTCAGCCAATATGACGCTGTCCTTGGAGGAGCAAAAATTGACTTTCGTGGTGAAGTTTTGAATTTACCTCAACTCGGAAAATATATGCAAGATAAGGATCGTGGCACCCGCAAAGAAGCTGCTCAAGCTATGGACAAATGGCTTGGAGAACACGAAGAAGAAATTGGAGGAATCTATTCTCAACTAGTTACTCTTCGTGATTCAATGGCGAAAAAACTCGG
>JAEZUH010000022.1 GCA_023443485.1 Bacillota bacterium
GTATAGAATATTACCCCTGGTTCTATAAAAACAAAACAATAAAAGAACGTTCAAGAGTGTTGTTTTTTGCTCGAACTAAGAATTCAATTCCTGGCCGTTTTAATTTTTTCTTTCATGAACACTGTCCTGACATTTTTGACGAAATCTTTTGTTCTTCGGGAGGTTATGTTGCTTATCCCTCCTCCTTGATGATGGGCTTTTCTAAATCCACATATTTTTCTTCTGATTTGGATTTGCTTAATGAAACAGTTGATGGCTTAAGAAAGGTTGATTTATTGGGTAGCGAATCAATTAATTTACCAACGAATATTGTTTCTGGCCATTATAGTCAAACTTCTCAAAACGGAGTTATTTTTCGACCTTTTCCAGCGACTCTTTTCAAGGGTGAAAAGCCTCACTCCCTTGATGAAATTGTCATATCAACAAAAATGGCTAAGTCTCTTTTTGGAAATCTAAATATTATCAACAAAAATATTTATATTGCCTTTACATCTGTAGAAAAAATCAACCAAAATGGAAGTCTTATTCGCGACTTTGTTTTTAGTGAAGTAAAAGTTATAGGACTTGTGGAATCCTCTAAAGCAGTTATATACCATGATTCATATTGGCCGATCGGATTTTTTCAATCACGATTGTCAGTCAGTTGTTTTGATTTGCAAGTTGATACAATTGCTTATAACGTCAAAGATTCTTCAAAATGCGATCGCTCAATAAAACTTCTCTCGCGAGCCTTTCCTCAGTATTCAATAGTCAACCCTCTCGAAAAAATAAATCAGAGCGTTGATCAAATCTGTCGTTATATAGAAATTGCTTTGGCGGTCTTTTCGGTTATTTCTTTAGTTATCTCCATTCTTCTATTGACGATATCAAATTATCTTCATATTTATGAAAACAAGAGAGATATTGGCCTCGCATTGTGTCTGGGAGCCAACAAAAAAGAAGCTAAAAAGTTTTTGTATTTTCATAGCATATTGACTGGATTAATCTCATTTGGACTATCAGCAATTGAACTGATTATTATCAATTTCATCCTCAATCGAGAGATATCATTTTTCATACAACTCGAGTTTGAGTTCTCAGTTAATCCTCTTAGTCTCCTCTATATGTTCGTGGTTTTCTTTTTCGTTTCGATGCTTTCCACATTTTTTATTGCTAAAAAAGTGGCTTCATTATCACCATTAGAAGGTTTAAAGAGTTAAAGATGACTTTGTTTTTCTTTTACACGCGTATATAATATACACGCTATTAGTGAGTGTATTGAATTATGGGTTTAAAAGCAGGAATTGTCGGTTTGCCAAATGTTGGAAAATCAACTCTTTTTAACGCTATTACTAATTCTCATGTTGAAGCAGCCAACTATCCTTTCGCAACGATTAATCCCAACACTGGAGTAGTCGCAGTGCCGGACGATCGATTAGACTTTTTAACCAACTTATTTAAACCTTTAAAAAGAGTACCTGCCACTATTGAATTCTATGACATAGCTGGTTTAGTCCGTGGAGCCTCAAAAGGTGAAGGATTGGGCAACCAATTTCTCTCGCACATTCGTGAGTGTGATGCAATTGTAGAAGTAGTACGATGCTTTGAAGATCCAGATATTGTCCACGTTGAGACAAGCGTTGATCCAATTCGTGATATTGAGATTATCAATCTCGAACTTGTCATGGCGGACTTTGAAACTGTAAATAAAAGAATAGAAAAAATTGAAAATAAGGCCCGTATTCTAAAAGATAAGGATTCTATTTTTGAAATGGGTGTCTTGACTTTAATTAAAAACGCTCTTGAACAAGGGCTTCCTGCTCGCAGTGTTCCTCTTAATGAGGAACAGGAATTACTATGTCGTAATAATTTCCACTTCTTAACCAAAAAACCCATTATCTATGTCGCAAATGTCAGCGAAATGGATTTAGCGAACCCATCGGGCTCTGCTTTTTACCAATTGGTGGTTGAACACGCTCACAAAGAAGGAAATGAAGTCATTCCTGTCTCTTGCCAAATTGAAAGTGAAATTTCCACTTTATCAAAAGAAGAACAAGAAATGTTATTACAAGATTTAAGTATTCACGAATCAGGTTTGGCTCGACTCATAAGAGCTACTTATAGACTCCTTAATCTATCGACATTTTTTACCGTTGGAGCAGATGAATGCCGCGCTTGGACATTCCAAAATGGAATGTCAGCACCAGAATGCGCCGGCATTATCCATACTGACTTTCAGAGAGGATTTATTTGTGCGGAAGTTTATGCTTACGATGATATTCATTCTCTTGGAAGCGAAAACGCTGTCAAAGAAGCGGGCAAATTGAAAACCCAAGGAAAAGGATATTTTCCAAAGGATGGTGACATTATGTTTTTTAAATTCAATGTCTCAGGGAAAAAATAATATGAAGATCGGTTTTGCAAGTGACATTCATCAGTTAATTCCAAATCGGAAACTAATCCTTGCGGGAGTAATAGTGCCAGCACCTTTTGGCGAGCTTGCTCATTCGGATGGAGATGTAGTTTTTCACGCGATTTCTGAAGCTATTTTAGGGGCTTTGGCTCTCGGTGATTTGGGCGATCATTTTCCAACCTCAGATTCAAAATATAAAGACATCGATAGTGCAAAACTTGTCTCTCATGTCGTAAAACTAATGAAGAATCTCGGTTATTCTGTGGGAAATGTTGATGTTTCAATTCGTTTGGAAGAACCCAAACTTAAAGACTATAAGATTGCTATGAGAAGTAATATTGCTAGTTTGCTTAACATTGATATTTCATGTGTTTCAGTTAAAGTTGGAACGAATGAAAAAATGGATTCAATTGGTCAAAAAAAGGCCGTTCAAGCAGATGCAATCGTATTATTGGAGGGGAAATAACTTGTCTTATACTTTTCCATAAGTATAATAAAGTGTCAAGTATATGAATATTGAACAAATACTAAAAGATAAGATTCAAAAGGCTCTCAATGACTTAGGTCAATCGGTTTCTCTTGAGGAAATTGTTATTGAACACGGCAGAGACGC
The DNA here is from genome assembly GCA_023443485.1 of Bacillota bacterium. GTDB lineage: Bacteria > Bacillota_I > Bacilli_A > RFN20 > CAG-826 > JAAYDH01. Next base: position 3,006 of record JAEZUH010000022.1, read on the forward strand.
CGCTCATGGCGACTATGCTTCGAACATCGCCATGAAAAAAAGTCGTCTTTTTGGAAAGTCTCCTCGAGAAGTTGCTCAAGCAATTATTGATATACTCGATATGGAGAGTATTGAAAAAGTCGAAATTGCTGGACCTGGTTTTATCAATTTCTTTATCAAAAACAATTCTCTTCAAGCCGTTATTTCTAAGATTGCTGAACAAGGCGATAATTATGGAAAAGGTGAATCAAAAAATAAGAAAATTAATGTTGAATTTGTAAGTGCAAATCCAACTGGTGAACTCCATGTTGGCCACGCTCGCGGGGCCGCAATCGGAGATTCGATCTGTCGAATTTTGTCCTTTGCTGGTTATCAAGTTACTCGTGAGTACTATATCAATGATGCTGGTAATCAAATCGATCACCTTGCTGAATCCATTCAAGCTCGTTATCAACAACAATTAGGAATAGATACGCCGATGCCAGAAGATGGCTACCATGGTGAAGATATTAAACATATCGCTTCGCAAATTATCAAAGAAGTTGGCAATAAAGCTTTGAATATGGATGATCCTATTTCCTATTTTAAACAACGCGGAATGGCGCTTGAACTAGATAGAATAAAAGAAGATTTACGCGATTTTGGAATTGTTTTTGATATCTTTTCAAGCGAATTGAAAATTCGTGGCAATGGCGCCATAGAAAAAGAAATTGAATTTTTAAAGCCTAATATTTTTCAGGATGGAAATGCTTTGGTTTTAAAAACAACAAAATATCTCGATGACAAAGACCGCGTTATTAAAAAGAGCGATGGGCAATATACTTATTTCATGCCAGATATCGTCTATCATGTTGATAAATTGTCTCGTGGATATGATTTGCTAATCGATGTTCTCGGTGCCGATCATCATGGCTATATCAATCGTATGAAAAGTGCATTAATGATGCATGGATATTCGGCTGATGTTTTAGAAATTGAACTCATTCAAATGGTAAGAATTATTAAAGATGGTGTTGAAATTAAGGCTTCTAAAAGAACTGGAAATGCCATCACATTGAGAGAATTGTTCGAAGAAGTCGGTGTTGATTCTACTCGTTATCTCTTTGCTATGCGCGCAAGCACAGGCCATCTCGATTTTGATATGGACCTAGCGGTTGAACAAAGCGCGAACAATCCTGTCTACTATGCTCAATATGCTCATGCGCGACTGAATTCGATTTTAGAACAAGGGAAGGATATCGCTCTCGATTTATCGGGAGAAAAACTTGAAGCGGAGAGTGAAACAGCCTTATTAAAGCAACTCTTCCAATTTCAAAGTGTCGTTCAGGATGCCGCAAAAGAAAGAGCCCCATACAAGATTACTAACTACATTCATGATTTAGCAGAAAGTATTCATCACTTCTATACCGAATGTAGAGTAATAGATTTTGAGAACCTCGCGGTTAGCGGTTCTCGCTTAGCACTTTGCTTAGCAAGCAAACAAGTATTAAAAAACGCCCTCAAATTAGTCGGTGTTAGTGCTCCCCAAAAAATGTAAAAGGAGAAGGAGAAAATATGCCAAAATCATTATTAGACCTCACTTATGAATTCATAAGTAGCCAAAGCGAGCCAGTTTCGTTCGCTGAAATTTGCGAATACATCGCAAAAGAATCCAATCTCACCAAAGAAGAATTGGATAAAAAAATCAGCCGTTTTTACACTAATTTAGTGTTGGACGGAAGATTTGTCACCTTGGGTGAAAATACCTGGGATCTTCGCAGTCGTCACACCTTTGATAAAGTTCACATCGACATGAAAGATGTCTACAGCGATGTTGAAGCCGCTGATGATGACGAGGAAGAGGAAATCGAAGAAAAAGAATATAACGAAATATTCGAAGAGAAAAAAGTTGAAGAAGATTTACCCGCTGAGTCCGAAGAGGAAGTTGACGCCCTTTAATGTTTGAAAAGATTCTAGAACAAATAATTAAGCATGATACGATAACCATCTTTGGTCATATCAATCCAGATGGAGATTGTTATGGTGCACAAATTGGATTACGGGATTCTCTTCGCTTAACTTTTCCTGACAAGACAATTAATGCCGTTGGTAGTGGTGTTCCAGCCTTCTTTTCCAAACTTGGCACACTAGATCAAGTCGACAACGAAACAATTGCCAAGTCACTTGCTGTTTTAGTGGATGCAAATGATCTATCACGAATGGAAGATCAAAGAATCAGCCAGGCATCAGCTTGGATAAAAATTGATCATCATGTTGATAATGGCACTTTTACTGAAGGTTTCTTTGTTGTTAAAGAAGAAGCAAATTCGACATGCGAACTTGTCGCTGATTTTATCCTTGAAGCAAAACTAAAAATTAACAATGTTGTAGCGGATGCACTTTTTCTTGGAATTGTTACAGACACAGGAAGATTTCAATATATTACTGACTATCCAAGAGCATTTCGACAAGTAGCTTGGTTATGTGAACAAGGCGCTGATCCAACTGAACTCAATCGCATTCTCAATATAACTGAAGAAAAATCCTTAGGCTTTAAAGGTTTTGTATTTTCGCACTATCAAAAAACCAAAGAAGGAGTAATCTATTTGTTAATAAACAAAGAACAACTCGCTACTTATCATCTTTCCGCTAGTAAAGCTGGAAGCATGGTCAATTTGATTGGAAATATTAAAGGGTATCCCATTTGGGTATTCTTTGTTGAAAATGAAGATGGTACAAATCATGTTGAATTTCGAAGCAACGGCCCCGCTGTTCAACCTATTGCTCTCAAATATGGTGGTGGTGGACATGCGCTTGCTGCAGGAGTTACTTTGCCAAATTCCGAATCTTCACTAATAGACCAAGTTATCGCCGACTTAAATCAGTCAATCCGAGATTTTAATAAGGAGAACTAACAAGCTATGTGGGAAAAAGAACTTCAGGTCGCTATTGAAGCAGGCCTAGCCGCTCAAAAAGAAATCTTAGTCATTTATAACCAAAATTTTGATGTCGAAATCAAAGAAGATAATTCCCCTGTCACATTGGCAGATAAAAATTCTGACAGAATTATACGCGAGATATTGAGTAAAGCATTTCCTAAATATGCCTTTCTAACCGAAGAAAGCGAAGATGATATTTCAAGACTAAACAATGATTTTGTTTGGATTGTCGATCCTGTTGATGGGACAAAAGATTTCGTCGCTAGAGATGGTGGTTTTACTACCAATATTGCATTATCCTACAAACATAAAGTTGTTGTCGGAGTTGTAGTTGTTCCTCTCACGGGTGAAATATATTACGCGTCTGAAAATAAAGGTGCTTTCTACCGCCATAATGGAAATGATCAAAAAATTCATGTCAATGATAAAACGGACAATCTCACCGTGCTTTGTAGTGTCTTTCATTCAAATGATATTGAAAGAGCCCTTATTGAAAAACATTCTGATAAGATTAAACACATTCAAAAATTTGGTTCATCATTGAAACCTTGTCGAATCGCTCAAGGCTTAGCGGAAATTACTTATCGCATGAGCGCTGGCACCAAGGAATGGGATACCGCTGCGTCTCAAATTATTGTGGTTGAAGCAGGCGGTCTGTTTATCGAACCTGATGGAAAAGAAATAACGTATAACCGTAAAGATGTTTATAATCGCAAGGGCTATATTGTTGTTAACCGTAAAGAAAATATACTTCTGTAATAATAAAAAAACAGCGTTCGATGGGAAATTACGCTGTTTTTTTGTTTTTAAAACTTCATTATATTTTTGCCAATAATTTTCGTATTGGCTATGTCGGCTTCGTAACAATGATAAATGTCATGAATGCTCTTGATAGTTGTTTCAGAGATAATCATTGGCATAATTGCTTCTTGCAAATCTTTGATATCTAAGGCCTTCGCAACTGTTTCAAAATCGAGTCGAGAACTTCGAGTAATACCCTTGATATTTAATCCTTTTTCAAGAACTTTGCGAGTGTTGATATTTGCCCCACCTTCGCTTACACCCATCAAAATGAGATCGGCTCCGACCTGAGCAATATCTATCATTTGATTAATGGCTGTCTCACTAAATTTTCCTCCGACACATTCAATTAAAGTGTCAAAAGGATAGTTTTCATAATCATTAAATGTAATAGCTTTTGCTTCTTTAAACATCGCAAGTTTGCTTTCGTCAATTCCAAAAACAGTGATGTCTTTTTTATAAATAAACCGAAGAACCATATATACTACATAAGCCATTATTCCATCGCCGAAAATTGCGATTTTTTTCGCTTTTGAGAAATCAATTCTCCGACACGCGGCATTAGCAACACTCAATAGTTCGCTGTAGACAGCCACACTTGGATTTACATTAGGGGAATACTTAACTAATAAATTTGGTTCACAAGCGTAAAATTTTCTTAAAAATCCATCCGCATTGCTGCTTCTAAAAGTGGCAAATGGACAATAATTATTGCCCATTTCCTCATTAAAACATCTTTGGTGAGGGCAAGTTGGGCATAAGGTAGAATCAATTGAATTAGGAATTAAAATTACTTTATCGCCGGGACAAAAATTCTTTGTCGGGTCTTTAATAACGGTTCCGACCGCTTCATGAATGGGAGTGAGAGGATATTTATGGTCTAAAAGATATCTATCGCGATTGCCAAGAAAATAGCGGATGTCCGCTTTGCATATCGCCATTCTATCCACTGAAACAAGAACCTTATCTTGAAAGTCGAGATTCTCAATGAATTGTTCTAAAACACCAGGTGAAGTCACTTTGTAATTGACGACAAACATTATAAAACCTCAGATTTTCCTAATTTAAGCAATGCTTTTAGCATCATTAAATCATCAAAAGTGGTGATCTTAAAATTTAGTTTTGAGCCTTCAACTAAATAGAC
>JAEZUH010000033.1 GCA_023443485.1 Bacillota bacterium
GTCTTGAACCTCTGGCGAATTATTTGAGACGAGGTCTGAAGCGTAACGACCATGAGACCTATTTATCGTCCTTTATTAATATTGAAAAAGGAGTCAATAATGTCCAAGAAGCTCTTTATGGAGCAAAGGATATCATCGCCGAAGAGATAAGCGATGAAGCAAAATACCGCTTCTTCATTAAAAAATATATTTATCGTGAAGGAGCGATTTTAAGCAAAGAAATCGCAAAAGATGAGAAAGATACCTTTGGTAAATATGCCGCCTATCAAGAAAAAATATCCTCTATTCCTCCCCATCGTATCCTCGCAATTAATCGTGGTGAAAATCTCAAATGTCTAAAAGTGACGATTGATTATGAACTAGAACCAATCAAAGCAAGGATTGAAAACGATTACATTCAAAACAATGCTTTCAAAGAAGAAATTCTTTTTGCCATCGAAGATTCCTTGAAACGATTAATTCTCCCCTCTATTGAAAACGAGATTAGAAATGACTTATTCGAGAAAGCAGAAGAGACATCGATTATTGTCTTCAAAAAGAATCTAAAAGCCCTTTTGCTCCAACCTCCTCTTAAAGATAAAACAGTATTAGGGTTTGATCCAGGCTTTCGAACTGGTTGTAAATACGCTCTTGTTAATAAAAATGGCATTCCGAGTGAAATTGGAGTGGTGTATTTAACGGCGGCTTCAGAAAATGAAGTCCAGAGAGCCAGACAGCAAATAACTAATATCTTAAAGAATAATAAAATAGACTATATTGCTTTGGGAAATGGCACGGCATCTCGAGAAAGTGAAATGGAATTATCCAAAATTATTAAAGAGAATAGTTTCTCAACCAAACTATTTATTGTTAATGAAAGCGGAGCCTCGGTTTATAGTGCATCCAAATTAGGAGAAGAAGAATTTCCTGATTTGAGTGTCGAGAAGCGCAGCGCAATTTCTTTAGCGAGGCGAATTCAAGATCCACTTAGCGAATTGGTGAAAATTGACCCCAAAGCTATCGGGGTTGGCCAATATCAACACGATATGAACCAAGTCAAATTGAGCGTTGCCCTTCACGGAGTGGTGGAGGATGCTGTTAATACTGTCGGAGTCAATCTCAATAACTGTTCGACATCGCTTTTAAATTATGTTTCCGGAGTCAACAAAACAGTCGCGGAGAACATTTATCAATATCTTAAGGATAATGGACCATTTAATACGAGAAAAGAACTCAAAAAAGTTCCAAAATTGGGAGAAAAAGCTTTCGAACAATGCGCTGGTTTTCTTCGCATCTATGGAGGAAAAGAACCACTCGACCAAACTTCCATCCATCCCGAATCATATGAAGTGGCTAAATACATTTTAAAGCAAGCAAATATTGATCTTTTAAATGATGATAGTGAGAAAAAAGAAAACGCCTTGTCTAAAATAGCCAAACAAGAAGTCCTCACAAAATTTTCGATTGGCGAAGCGACCTACCTCGACATCATCGAAGAGATCAAACGTCCCGGTCGAGATATTCGTGATGATATCGAAATTGTTACTTTGAATCAAGAAGCCAAAGATATCAAAGATTTAAAAGTAGGAATGATATTGCAAGGAACGGTTCGTAATATCATGGATTTTGGGATGTTCGTCGATATTAATGTCCACCAGGATGGCTTAGTTCATATTTCTGAGGTCGCTAACAAATTTGTCAAAGACATCTCTTCGATATATTCAGTGAACGATATCGTAAAAGTAAAAGTCATCGCTTTAGATCTTGCCAAAAAGCGAATAAGTCTATCGATTAAGCAAGTCAATGAGAACTAATCGAAACATTTTGTAATTTTACTAATCATTAATAATGTTAAAATAACAATTAGGAGATGTAGATTATGCTTCAACCAATAACCTATGTATTTTTTGGCCTATTTGTGGCTACGACCATCGTTCAACTAGTGGCAGCCTTTCTCGAAAAAGAAATGCTTCGCAAAATAACCAAACCTTTTTGCGTCTTTTTTCTTGCTTTAGCCGTGGTCGTCACCTTGCCCACCCATCCTCTTGTTTATATCGGAGCCTTTTTAGGGGCGTTAGGCGATATCGCCTTAATATTCAAAAATAAAAAGATTTTCCTTTTAGGCACAATTCTCTTTTTATTCGGACATTTCTGCTATCTGAGCGAAGTGCTCTTCATCATGATGAAGAATCAACCTCTCGACTGGTGGTTCTATGTCGTGGTTGGTTTTGCCATTTTACTGATTACCTTGGCTGGTTATCCATTTTCCAAAAAGATTACCGGAACTCGTTATCTTTCCTTAGCGGGTAATATCTATATGGGAGTTCTCCTTCTTGTCTCCGTTGTTTCGATTATCGCTTCAGCAAAAGGCTATGCCAATTTTATGATTCTTGGAGTTATTGGAGGGGTATCTTTCTTAGCTTCTGACATGATTTTAACCAAGTCATTCTTCATTAAAGACTTCAAAAGAAGAGATTATTACATCATGCTCTTTTATCTTCTTGGCCAAGCGCTTATCCTAATAGGCATAACATTCACTTATGTTTTAGTTTAATTGTAAGACACAAGTATATTAGAAAAGGGAGAACTGCAATATGAAACGATTCCATCTCACCGAAACCTACGCCCTTATCAATTTCGATGCTTCCAACTGTGAATCGGAAGTGAGCGTTTTGCAATCGCGTAGTTTTCTTGAAGTTCTCACTCAATTCATCAACAAATTAAAAAGCGAAAAAGATATTCTCATCGAACCTTTCAAAGATGTCACGATCTCTCAATTTCACGATGCTTTTAAACTTCTTTACTTATACAGTTACCAAGAGACTTTCTACAAAAACCCCTCATTACAACATCTCCTTGAACACCAAGATGAACTATACCATCTCACCGAAGCTTTTTATGATTATTGGCGGGATTTGCAGAGATTTGGCTTGATGTCGTCTTCACATCTCTATCGTCAAAGCGCAAAAGCGCCTGACCTAATTATCACTATTGATCGATTTAATAGTTTGATTCTCTCTTTATACCGCACCATTTCGACCAATATTCGAGGGGAAAACTATAATGTCTTCCGTCAACTTCCTGCCGGAGTGAATGCCAATCTATTATATGTTCATCATAACTTTCCTTATCCTGAAGAATATTCCAATCTTCACGGTATACCTTTAATTAGCAAAATCGCTATTCGTCCTCCTTTTATTGCCCATACAAAAAGCAATACGAGGACTGACTTATTTAAAGAGATTAAGGAGAATCCGCTTAAGAAACTCTCAATTGACAAGATGAACTTCATGGCTTTTCCTATCAAAGTTGGACCATTACTAGCCTTAGTCTATATCCATCGCGACTTCTTTCATGAAGCGATTGGTTTAGCTAACCTATTCGAATTTGCTTCGTTTGACGAAATAAAAAAGCAGACACCCAATCTTGTCTTCTTGTATGGCATTCGTGAACAAGAATATGACAATACTTATTATCAAGATAAAGCGCATAACATGTACTTAGGTTTCGTCAGCCATCTCGATAAAAATGATTATTTTGGTTATCTGAAAAAGATGTTACTAACTCTCCATAACCTTTATATGATTGATCAAAAGAGACTCCCTATTCATGGGGCGATGGTATCAATCTTACTCAACAACAATAAAAATAAAAACATCATCATTGTTGGCGATAGTGGAGCCGGTAAGTCCGAAACTCTCGAAGCTTTGAGAATTATTGGCAAAGAGTATATCAAAGACATGCGCATAGTCTTTGATGATATGGGTGTCTTATTAGAAAAAGATGGCAATATATACGCTAACGGAACCGAAACCGGAGCCTTTGTCCGCCTTGATGATTTAGAAGCCGGATATGCTTATCGAAAAATTGATCGGGCAATATTCTTTAATCCTGATCAAACCAACGCTAGACTAGTTCTTCCTGTCACTACTCATAAATTCATTGTCACTAATCATAAAATCGATATGATTCTTTATGCGAACAATTATAGTGAGACAGATATTGGACTACGCCTCTATGATAATTTAGATGAAATAATCGATATTTTTAAAACTGGCAGAAGAAAAGCCAAAGGGACAACAAACGAAATTGGTCTTGTCGAGTCATATTTTGCTAACCCGTTTGGACCAATGCAAAAGAAAAGCCAAACGGAAATACTGATTAATAGTTATTTTCCCTCCATGGCAAAAGAAGGTGTTCTCATCGGCGAACTATACACTAGATTAGCGATTCCTAATCAACAAATAGAAGGTCCGAAAAAAGCCGCCAGAATCTTGCTTGAGAAACTGATTATGTAAAACATAGATAATTTTTGTTATCAAACATAATCCTAAAAAATTAATAGGTATCAAAAAAAGTTTGTGTTATATTATTACTCGCCTGCAATATGGCGTGTCGGACCATTAGCTCAACGGTCAGAGCGCTCGGCCCATAACCGATCGGTTCCAGGTTCGAATC
>JAEZUH010000038.1 GCA_023443485.1 Bacillota bacterium
GGCGTTAGGAGCTAACAAATGACTTTTTCCGATGTACCCCTTTTCGTTTTCTTCAGCACTTTGCAATACTTCACCGCAGTGATAACATCGCATTACTCTTTTAACTTTTCCCATAAAAAGTCCTCCAATCTGGTAATTTTCCTTTTTTCTTTAGGCTTCTTCGAAGTGGAATATCGATTAAACGATTTAATCTAGTAGTCCATTGGTCCTCATTAACTATTTTATCAGTTAATATGGCCTTAATGTCAGCAGCATTCGCTGCCCCAACATCAGTCATCAGCTGATCTCCAATAAGCATGACTTTGTCATGTTTAATATTGGAAGCCTTTAAAAAACTCTTAATTTTTTTTGCAAACGGTTTCATTGCGCTGCTAATACATTCAACTTGAAGGAAGCTTGCGTATGTTTGAACTCTCTTTCCTTTATTGTTAGAAACAATGATTGGAATTATTCCATTTTCCCTTAAATCTTTAATCAAATTGATAGCAGGTAATGTTGGATAATAGATGCGATAAGAATCAAGAGTATTGTCTAGATCAATCAATAAGTACTTTATTCCCATTTGAGAATAAAAGGGTATTTCAATATCGTAGATTGATTTTGCATGGGCAAAGACTGTTCTTCTAATACACATAAATTTCACTTTTATTTTATATTAAAAATAATAGAGTGCCTAGTAATACGAATAAAATGTCATTTTAAATCGGATTTATGACAAGAAATTACGGTTGTAACCTTCAAAATGAAATACTAAAAAACTACTAATAAATTACTGATATTTAATTGAACATACAGAGTATGTTATTCTTCATCATCAAAAATAGATATCTGTTCAAATGTTCCCGATTCATCCTTCATTGTTTTCTCGGATGAATCTTCATCACTTTTATCCATGATTGGGGTTTCTTTTTGCTTGATTTCTTTTTGGATAATCGGATGAGATATTGAATCTTTGTTAATTGAATCTAAAGAGTCATCAAAAACATATTCGATTCTTGTTTTGCTCGGAATTGATATATTCTTTTTTGCATACTTATTTATATCTGTTAGATATAAGTCTTCAACTTTGTATGAGAAAATGCTCTGATTGTTTAACCCTAAGTTCACAATATAATCATCGCTGATCTGATTTTTTGCTTTTAAGGATGAAACAATGTGATGAATATCACTCTTAAAACACGGCATGATTTGCGTTGGCTTACCGAGTCTTGGCGTGCACGTGACTTTATTAGGATCGAGTACGCGCTCATGGCCTTTGTCTGTGAAGATGAGAATTTTTGCTTTTTCATCTCCGTCAAAAGCAAACAAACTTATAGTTTGATTTTTTCCTAAACCAGTAACTGACTTAACTCCGCCAGCTTTTGAACTTAAGATTGATAAATCATTTTCGTTAAAACGTGTGGCATAACCATCGTTAGTGAGAACAAGCAAATCGCTATTACCGGTCAACACTTGTATTCCTACCACTTCATCACTGCTTAAAAGGCGCATGTAGCGAGAAAGACGTGGCCGTGAGTAGAAATCTAGCGATGTGCTTGCCATTCGTTTGATCTGGCCAAAGCGACTTAATGACGATAGATAGATATCTTCTCTCAATTTGCTAACGGCGATAGCTTTGATAATCTTTTCTCCGGCCCCAAGAGTTACAAAAGTATTAAGATGAGTACCTTCATCTTTCCACTTTGTTTCATTTATTTTGTGAACTGGAATGCTAGTATAGTTGCCCAAATTGGTGAAACAAATTAAATAATCGGTAGTAAAAGCTTCTCCAGCACTAACGAGACAGTCGCCGCTTTTTAAACCAGGCAAAGCATCAGTTCCTGAGCCTTTGAACGACTTGATGGATGAGCGCTTGATATAACCATCTCTTGTGACAGCAACAATCACATTTTCTTTAGCGATTAAATCGCGTTTATCAATTGGCTCAATCTCAATTTTTCCTTCAACGGCGGTCCTTCTATCGTCACCGTATTTTAAAGCGATTTGTTTTAAATCTTTGATTAAAGCACGATTCAATTTATTAGGATCTTCAAGAATTTCATTGAGACCAGCAATGTCTTTTTCTAACTGAACCTTTTCTTTTTCGAGAACTTCCTCATCGGTGTGGCTCAATTTGTATAATGGCATGGTGACAATCGCTTCCGCTTGTTCATTTGAAAAGCCAAAACGCTTGCATAGATTAACTTTCGAATCATTTTTGTCTTTGCTTTTACGAATGATATCAACGACTTCATTGATTGATAAAGAAGCGGTGATTAGCCCAACAACGAGATGCAAACGATCAGTAAATTTTCCTAAATCGAATTTACTTTGACGAGTAATAACTTCGACCTGATGGGCTATATAGGCATCAACGAACTCAATTAAAGATAAAGTTCTTGGTCTGCCATCGACAATGGCGACCATATTTGCAGAATAAGAAGAAAATAACGAAGTTTTCTTCATTAAGTATTTTAAAAGAAGATCAGCTCTAGCATCTTTTTTGCAATCAACAACGATTCGAATGCCTTTCCAGTCGCTTTCATCACGCACTTCTAACAAACCATTAACTGACTTAGAGTGGATGATTTTATCAATTTCATAGACTAATTGAATTTTAACGACTTTATAAGGAATCTCGGTGATAACGATTTGTTGAAGATCTTTTGTCTTAACAATTTCTGCTTTAGCAGAAACCTCTATTCTTCCTCGACCAGTTGTATAGATGTTTTTTAGTCCCTCTGATTCAAAAATTATTCCACCACCAGGGAAATCAGGACCCTTTACAAAATTGAGCAAATCCTCAATTGTAGCGGTTTTATGATTGATTCGATAAATAATCGCTTCGATTACTTCTCTGAGATTATGTGGAGGTATCTCAGTTGCTAAAGCAACTGCAATGCCCTCTGTTCCGTTGACTAATAAATTGGGAAAGCGACTTGGTAAGACAATTGGTTCTAATTCAGTGTCATCGAAATTAAGCTGCATTTCGACAGTGTTTTTATCGATGTTTTTTACTAATTCATTGCTTAATTCGCTGAGACGAGATTCGGTGTATCGATAAGCAGCGGGAGAGTCTCCATCAATTGATCCGTTGTTTCCTTGAAAATCGATGAGAGGGTAGCGAACTTTCCAATCTTGACTCATTCTTGCAAGAGCTTCGTAAATTGAAGAATCACCATGGGGATGGTAAGTTCCCATCACAGTTCCCACAGTATGAGCGCATTTCTTGGTTGGCTTATTGAAAAGATTATTGCTCTTGTACATTGAGAAAATAATTCTTCTTTGGACTGGCTTTAATCCATCGCGAACATCAGGAATGGCACGATCTTGAATGACATATTTTGCATAGGTGGCATAACGATCACCCATTACATTTTCTAAAGGTTCAATCGAAATATTTTCTTTGATAGTCTCATCAACTATGACATCATTTTTCTTTGCCATATTTTATTTGACCTCCTTTAAAAAATTGTCTACTTGTCGGAAATCGACATTTTCTTCTACCCATTTACGACGAAGAACAATATCTTTGCCCATCAAGGTAGAAACACGATTTTCCGCTAGAAGCGGATCTTCGATATCAACTTGTATTAAAAGGCGGCTTTTTGGATCCATTGTTGTTTCCTTAAGCTGAATAGCATCCATTTCTCCCAAACCTTTATAACGAGAAATTTTATAGCCGGAGCCTATTTTTTTCTTTGCGGCTTCTAGCCCCTCATCATCCCAAGCATATTCCTGAGTGAGTTTTCCTTTATCTTCTTTGTAGACTCGATAGAGAGGCGGAACAGCAATAAAAACATGGCCAGTAGTGATTAATGGTCTCATGTAGTGATAGAAAAAAGTTAATAGAAGAGTTTGAATATGGGCTCCATCGGTATCAGCATCGGTCATAATGATGATTTTTCCATAATGGCTATCATTGATATCGAAGGATTGGCCAAAGCCTGCCCCAATCGTATTAATTATTGTGGCTATTTCCTCGTTCTTTAAAACGTTTGCCACAGGTATTCCATCTGTATTAAGTGGCTTTCCACGAAGTGGAAGAATGGCTTGATGAAGACGGTCTCGACCTTTTTTCGCGCTTCCACCAGCGGAATCGCCTTCAACAATGAATAGTTCATTAAGTTTATAGTCTTTGCTTTGAGCTGGTGTCAATTTATCGGAAAGAATGACTTCACTTTTTGTTTTTCTAGCGTTGCGAGCCTCATCTTTAGCTTTTCTTGCCGCGATTCTTGCTTGTTGAGAATCAACACACTTTTTAATAATTGAAATGGCGATTTCTTTATTTTCTGTGAGATAATATGTGAATTTATTATAGATAACATTTTGAACAATGTAGGTTGCTTCTTGAGTTCCTAATTTGCTCTTGGTTTGTCCTTCGAATTCATTAATTTCTTCAGGTATTTTAAGCGAAATAACCGCGGTTAAGCCTTCGCGTATATCTGTTCCATCGAGTTTTTTGTTTCTTAACAAATTATTATTTTCGGCAAAATCGTTTACTGCTCTAGTGATGCCTGTTTTGAAGCCAACTTCATGGGTTCCACCATCTTTGGTGCGGACATTATTGGCATAAGAAATTAAAGTTTCATTATAATCAGCAGAACAGTATTGAAGCGCGATTTCCGTGATAATTCCCGTGCTTTCATCAGCGTCGTAAAAATCGATTACAGGGGTGAGAGGCGTCTTGTTAGCGTTGATATTTTCGACATAAGCATAAAGCCCTCTTTCGTAATGAAATTCCTGAGTTTCGTTTGTTCTTTCATCTATTAAGATGAAAGTTACATCCTTCATTAAGAAAGCAGACTCTTGGAGATGCCCCGCGATTACATCTCTTTTAAAGTCGACAGTCGAGAAAATTTTGCTATCTGGTTTGAAACGCACAAAAGTACCATGTTTTTTTGTGGTTCCAATTACTTCAAGAGGAGTAACGAGTTTTCCTCCGTTTTCAAATCGTAAATGAGAAATATTACCATCGTTATTAACGATGACATCAAGATATTCTGACAAAGCATTAGTAACTGAAGCGCCTACTCCATGTAGACCACCAGCACTTTTATAGACAGCACTATTAAATTTTCCACCAGCGTGTAGCTCAGAGAAAACGATCTCAACAGCTGGCTTACCAGTTTCTTTATTAATTCCAGTTGGAATGCCTCTTCCCTCATCTTGAACTGAACAAGAACCATCTTTATAGATGGTTACAATAATTTTGTCTCCGAATCCAGAGAGAGCCTCGTCAACAGCGTTATCAATAACTTCCCACACTAAATGATGAAGTCCACTTGCATTTGTTGAGCCAATATACATGGCTGGTCTTTTTCTTACACCCTCAAGACCTTGGAGGATGTGAATGTCATCAGCGGTGTACTGTAAAGACTTGTTTTTTTGTTCGTCCATTACCCACTACCTCCTAATCGCTCTTAATTATATACAAATTAAGTTGCAAATATAAAGTTATTTAGTAGAATAAAAAGATAGGAAAACGAGGGTAAATTATGAATATATTATATAATA
>JAEZUH010000094.1 GCA_023443485.1 Bacillota bacterium
GCAACTGCTAGTCTAGACTATCGCTATGAAAATAATTCAAAAATTAATTGATGATCAATACCCCTATTCCTATATAGACCATGTGCGAAAATGTTCTCGTGGTGTAGTTTTTAACGAAAAAAAGGAAGTCGCTCTTGTTAAACTACATGGCTATGATTCATTCGGAGATCGAAATTACTATGAGCTACCCGGCGGGGGAGTAAAAAGCAAAGAAAGAATCAGCGACGCGTTTCTTCGGGAAATGAACGAAGAAATTGGTTACGAGGTGGAAATTCTTGCTTCTCTTGGACAGGTTTGCGACTTCTACAATTTAATTCACCGCGAAAATCACAACTATTATTTCTTAGCTAAAACTAAACAATGGGTCGGAACAAAACTAGATGATTATGAAAAAACGATGATTGAAGAAATTGTTTGGCTTCCTATCGATGAAGCGATTGAAAAATTCAAAGCCATGCAAGATTATGGCTGCGGAATCCTTGTCAAACGAAGAGAATTGCCTATTTTACAGCTAGCAAAAAAATTGATTGGTTGATAATAAGAAAAAGAAAAAAATCATTAATCATCATTCTCTTTTTCCAAAAAGTTAGTAATAACAATAGAAAGTTTTTCATATAAAACGTAAAATTAAAAATATGAATATTTTACTTACTAATGATGATGGATATTCTTCCATCGGTATCCAGTTGATGAAAAAATTACTGCTTCCTTTAGGGAAAGTGGTTATTGTGGCCCCTAAAGAAGGCATGAGCGCGAAAAGCTGTTCAATCACTCTGGGAAAACCCATTCAAATTGATGAAATCAGCCATGATGTTTTTGCCTGTTCGGGCACTCCTGCGGATTGTGTCTCTTTTGCTCTTTCGAGTTTGAATATTGATTTTGATTTAGTGGTGTCAGGAATAAACCATGGCAATAACGTATCGTATGATACGATGTATAGCGGAACAGTTGGAGCTTGCTTAGAAGCTCTCATTTTTAAGAAACCGACTTTTGCTATCTCCACTGAAGACAATTTTGATCTCGTGGAACAAAATTTTTCTGATGTTTGGAGTTTCATTACTAGCAACAATCTTCTCAGTGGTGAGTATCTCTTAAACATCAATTTTCCTTTGGGCAACATAGTTAAAGGAATCGCTTTAGGTAAACTTCATTATCGGAAAGATAAAAACTATTTCATAAAAAAGGAAGATGGATATTACGCATACCGTCATATGGAAGATCTATCTGCTCCCCAAAAAGATACTGATTTATATCAAGTCAACCATGACTTAGTTTCAATCGTTCCTCTCAACAATTCATATTTCTCATCAGAAATATTTGAAAAGTTGAATAATAAAATGATTCGGAAGTAGCATTTTTCTTAATTTTTACAATAATTAAGTATATAATTCAACACGTATAAGGAAGGAAAAAATTATGCCATTAGTAAATACTAAAGAAATGTTCGAAAAAGCTTACAAAGGTGGTTACGCCATCGGAGCTTTCAATGTCAGTGATATGGAAGTTGTGCAAGGCATCACTGAAGCCTGTAAAGAAACAAAATCACCTGTTATTTTGCAAGTCTCTGCTGGAGCGAGAAAATATGCCAAACAAGCTTATTTGACTCATCTAGTTCTAGCCGCCCTCGAGGATACTGGTGTCCCAATTGCTCTACACCTCGACCATGGTGATAGCTTTGAATTATGCAAGGACTGCATTGATCATGGATTTACCTCCGTGATGATTGATGGAAGTCACCTTCCGTACGAAGAAAATGTTGCCTTAACCAAAAAAGTTGTCGAATATGCCCATGCTCACGTTCCCTATGTCACTGTGGAAGGAGAACTCGGAAAATTAGCCGGAATCGAAGATGCGGTTAACGTTTCTGACGCTGATGCTCAATTCACTGATCCTGCCGAAGTCTATGATTTCGTCAGCCGTACTGGTGTTGATTCGTTAGCCATTGCTATTGGAACCAGCCATGGTGCTTATAAGTTCAAACCAGGACAAAAACCACAATTGAGATTTGATATTCTTCAAAGAGTCAGCGAGAAATTGCCTGGATTCCCCATCGTTTTGCATGGCGCTTCCAGCGTTGTTCAAGAATATGTCAAAATTATCAACGAAAATGGTGGTAACATGCCTGATGCTATTGGCATTCCAGAAGATATGCTACGTCAAGCCGCCACGATGGCAGTGTGCAAAATCAACATTGACTCTGATCTCCGCTTAGCTGTCACCGCAGCTGTTCGCAAACATCTCGTTGAGCATCCAGATCACTTCGATCCCCGTCAATATCTAGGTGATGGACGTGCTTATGTCCGTGAAATCGTTAAACATAAGATTATCAATGTTCTTGGTTCAAACGATAAAATCTAAGTCAAACAAACTAAATAAAAGACTACCTTTTGGTAGTCTTTTCGGTTCTGTTGAATTAAAAGTGGACAAATTTTTTCTCATCCACTTTTTTGTTTACAGCCAACCAAGGTTTTGGATAGAAAAAGTCCTCGTTATAATTGATGTGTTGAGAAATCAAAATAAGGAGGACA
>JAEZUH010000021.1 GCA_023443485.1 Bacillota bacterium
ATTATAAAGTTTACGAAATATTAAAGTATTCTTTTGCGAACTAGTAATAATTAAAGAAGTTTTAATAATTTTTGTTTCTATCTAAACTGTTGTGTTAATATAATTGTAGAAAGAAGTGTTTTTATGACAAAAATACAAGAAATAAGAAAGAAAAGCGGATTTACACAACAAGAAATAGCAAAAAAACTTGGTATTTCACAACAAGCATACGGAAATTATGAAAGAGATGCTTTATCTATTCCTGTCAAAATGATGGATAAAATAGCCAAAATCCTAATGATTGATCCCTCTCAACTGACTTATGAATCTGAATTAGAGAATGATTCAATCACCGAATTCCTTCATAAGTCTTTAACTGCCTATCACGCGGTTCATAACGCGATTAGCCTATTAGAAAAAGAGGGATTTCAAGAACTCAAAGAATCTAAGAGTTGGAATATTAAAGCCGGTGGCAAATACTATGTCACGAGGAATAGAAGCGCTCTTATTGCTTTTATAGTTGGTGATTTGTCTCACTATGCTTTTAACATTGCTTCCTGCCATACTGATTCACCTGCTTTAAAAATTAAAGGTAATAGCTTACTTGATTCAGTAGAAGGTAAACGGATCAACGTCGAGAAGTACGGAGGATTAATCAACTATACTTTCTTAGATATTCCTTTAAAGATTGGTGGAAGAGTGTTTGTGGAAAAAGAACACGGGATGGAAGAAAGATTATTTTCAAGTGATTTCACAGTTAATATTCCCAGTTTAGCCATTCATCATAACCCAACCGTTAACGAAGGAGTGGAACTCAAAACACAAAGCGATATGCTTCCTTTATTAGGCAAATGTGATGACTTATACAAAGCCTTATTGCCTAATGAAAATATCATCGATGCTGATTTATATTGTGTGCCTTTTGTTAAACCAACCTATACCGGCATTGACTCGGAATTTTTAGTCTCTCCTCGTATTGACAATCTATCTAGTTTATATGCGATTGTGAAGGCCATTAGTGAAGCCAATACCAAAGGTATAGCCATGCTTTACGCCACGGATAACGAAGAGATTGGTAGTCTATCCAAACAAGGTGCTGAATCAATCTTCTTAGCTAATGTATTAGATAGAATTAATATTGCCTTAAATAAATCAAAAGATGATTATCATCAAGCCATATCTAATGGATTCATGTTATCGATTGATAATGGACATGCTGCTCATCCTGCTCATCCAGAAAAGAGCGATCCAGTAGTGATGGCTAAACTCAACCAAGGAGTGGTGATTAAACATCATCCCAATTACGCCACTGATGGTTTTAGTAGTGCCATTGTTAAATCAATCGCTAAAAAGAACGATATCTTAGTTCAAGATTACTACAACAATAGCGATGTCCGCTGTGGCTCAACTATTGGACTAGTTAGTAGCGCTCAACTTGGCATCAATACCTGTGATATAGGTCTAGCCGAACTTGCCATGCATTCTGGTATTGAAACAGTCGGTAAATATGACATTCAAAGGATGATAAAGTTAGTGAAGTGTTTCTTTGAAACCAATATCGAAATCAACGATAAGCAAACAATTATCAAATAATTTGAATTCTTGGTTTTTTATCTTGTTCCTGTCTCTTTTTGACGTCGATTTCACTAAAAGTAACGATATTTCTTATTTGGATTGACCAAAACATTTATCTTGGTTAGGATTAGTGTAATCTCCGAATCACAGATAAGAGTGGGGGACCCAATTACTGGGGTGAATCACCAGAGAGGAAACTTAATTTCCTTAACCCGTCAGCTAACCTCATAGGAGTCATTAAGCGCATAGCGATTGTTATGCGTTTTTATATGGCAATGAGGAGGACACATATGTATATTTTGATTGTCAAAATTGCGGTCGTGCTTTTATTTGGGTTCATCGGGGGAAAGATTGCTAGCAAATTGAAATTACCGGAAGTGTCAGGTTATTTAATTTTCGGCATCTTGCTCGGGCCATCGCTGGGACTAATCGTTCCTGATTTTGGAGGGATTGTTACTTCTACTGATCAAGAATCATTAAAGTTTATTGGCGATATCGCCCTATCCTTTATTGCTTTCAGTATTGGCTCAGAATTCAATATTCGATCTCTAAAGAAAACAGGCAAGGCGGTCAACATCATCACCTTATTAGAAGTGGTCTTTGCGGTTGTCTTTGTTTTCATCGCTTTGTTATTTATTCCTAAACCAAGTGAAATCACTAGTGGATATGCCCCATTTAGCAAAGAAAACATCTCATTTGTTTTGATTTTAGCTTCGATGTCCGCCGCGACCGCTCCGGCTGCAACATTAATGGTTATTCGCCAATATCGCGCTCATGGGCCTTTAACTAAGACGATTTTACCAGTTACGGCTCTCGATGATATTTATGGCATTGTCATTTTCGGTTTATGCATTTCAATCGCTCAGATTTTGACTTCCAGTACAGGAAATATGCCATTATGGCTCATGATTCTTAAACCCCTAATCGAAGTTTTTGGATCAATTTTAATTGGTATCATAATTGGAGTTGTCCTTTCAATTGTTGTTAACAAATTTGCTAAAAATCGAGATGGCAAACAAGTTTTATCCGTGATGGCTATTTTGTTCTCGATTGGAATTATTTGGTTACTTAACAATAGTCTTGATTCCATCGGGATTAGTTTCTCACCTTTACTAGTGAATATTATGGTCGGTACGATGATTACTAACTTAGCTAAAAAACCTCATGAAACCTTCTCATCGCTCAATGACTTAGCCACTCCAATATATATCCTCTTCTTTACTCTGGCTGGCGCTAGTCTGGATTTGAATATTCTTAAAACTTCAGGCATAGTGATATTGTTGAGCGGTATCTATATCTTAGCTCGTGGTCTTGGAAAATATACTGGAGCGACAGTTGGGGCAATAATTGCTCAATCCCCCCCGACAGTGAAAAAGTATTTAGGGTTTGGCCTATTACCACAAGGTGGTATCTCATTAGGTTTATTGGTTGTTGTATCAAGCAAGATGCCTGCTTTCTATCAATGGATGGCGACCATTATCATGCTTAGCATCATGGTGTATGAAACTAGTGGACCAATATTCGCCAAATTCGCAATCAGCAAAGCTGGAGAGGTCAATGGTCTTGACCGACTTCAGGAATTATCTAATCTTGAAGTAGTGGAAAATAAACAAGCGGAAGAAAAAGTAAGTACCGCAGAAGGAGTTTAATATGCAAGTGCTATTTATTGTCTTAAATGACTTATCATACGAGAGTGAAATCTTAAAAGTGTTCATCGATAAAAAAGTTCGAGGAGCAACGATTATCGATTCCGAAGGGATGGCGAAAGCTGTCGTGCAAAATGAAGGATTAGAATTATTTTTTGATGGTCCTTTCGCTAATTCATTACCGAAGAATATTGGCGATAGTAAAACATTTTTCACAGTCATTCCTAACGATGATTTGCTTAAAGAACTAGTGGATGATATTCAAAAGCTTCTTCACACCTCTAATCAAGAGACAGTTGGCTTTATGTTCGCTGTCCCTGTCTCTGGCATCTATCCTCTTAAAAAGAAACCCATTGTCTAAGCTTATATTGCTTGAATAAACGCTCAAACAAATTATGGGGTTGTAAGATTCATCTTATGATTCAAAAATACCATCTTATCAGTACTTATCTATCGATAAGGGGATTTAGCCATGAATAAAGTCGAGCGTAATATTATAGAAGTAAAACATTTGAAGAAATACTTTGGGCAGGTTAAAGCTGTCGATGATATTTCTTTTTGTGTGAAGGAAGGCGAATTATTCGCTTTTCTTGGTCTCAATGGAGCGGGAAAATCAACAACCATCAATGTCATCGCGGGGATCTTACAAAAAGATAGTGGGACGGTCCTCATTGATGGAATCGATATCGATACTCATTGTGAAGAGACAAAAACCAAAGCCTTTTTCGTTCAACTTGAAAAGATCACTGAAGTAGCTAACGCCACGCTCTTTAAATCTGCTCATTTTGTTGATTAAGATGTTCTATAAAAAGAAGATGCATTTTGTTGCATCCTCTTAATCATTTAATTTTTTTGAACTCTTTTTGTTAGCACAAACAGAACAATTTCATAGATGATATCAGCCGCAAATATAGCGACTGGAATCAAAAATAATAACGAAGTTCCAATTACGCCAAAATAGAGGAAAAATAAAAAACATAAACCAAGTACGACTATGCAAGGGATTCTCATTTTATCTCCAAAAACGAGGCGAGCGAGAACAAATGATGTCGTCGCTAAAGGCAAACTAAAAACTAAAACTATGAGAAAATAGGTAATTAGGGATGGATTGGTGAAGTTAACGGAATTAGATGCTGGACTCACCCACGAATCATCTGACTTAATAATTGGCAGGAAAAGAAATGAAAGTGCTAACAATATTAGGACAGACCTAATAAAAACGACAAACTTCTTATTCATAAATTTCTCCTAACACTGTATTAATTATAAACCCAAAATTTAATTAGTAAAAATTGTTTATAAAGCGTCTTCGCCGAAGTCTTCAATGAACTTAGCGACTAGTCTTTCTTGCCAATCGCCGATTTCACCCAAGCGACCGATGAAGAAACGTAGGACTTTGGGTTCTTCAACAAATTTCAATCCCCCGATTAAGTCACGGTTTTTGTATAACCAAGCTAATCGATCAGTTAAGAAAGTGATATGAGAGAGAGTGAAAACTCTTCTTGGTAAAGCTAAACGGACAAGTTCTACAGAAGCGATATGCTCACTTCCATCGGGATTTCTCGCTTCTGAGATAGTGCCTCTTTCCATGCCTCTGGCTCCACTGATAATGTAGATAGCGGTGGCTAATACTCCCGCGGGGTATTCTTCATCTTTAACATGAGGCAGGAATTTTCTAGCGTTAATATGTAAACCCAATCCTCCTGCCGGAGTGATAATTGGGATACCTTCTTTTTGAAGCATAGTCGCGAATTCAGCGATGAATTCTGGACCTTGAGAAATCATGTCGATATCAAGGGTTTCCATAATGCCAACTGACATGGCTTCCATCTCTCGAACCGACATGCCACCATAGGTGAGAAAGCCTTCAAATAGTGGAACTAGAGCTTTCATATCATCGAAGAATTTCTTCTCTTTTAAGGCAAATCCGCCACCTCTCGCACAGCCCAACTTACGGGCGGAGAAGTAGATGATATCCGCACATTTGGCTATTTCTCTAACGATGGTTAAAGTATCGACATCTTTATATTCTTTTTCTCTCACTTTGATGAAGTAGAGATTATCGGCTAATAAGGAAGCATCAATAACGACAAGAATGCCTTCTTTTTTGGCAAAAGCATGAACTTCTTTAATGCTTTTCATCGAGATAGGTTGCCCACCGATCAGGTTGGTGCCTAATTCGATGCGAATGAAAGGAACATGGTTTCTACCAACCTTTGCGACAATGGCTTTTAATTTATTCATGTCCATATCACCTTTGAATGGGCAACTGCTAGTCGTTTTAATTGCTTCATCTAAGAAGCATTCTTCAACTGTTCCACCGCATTCCATAATATGAGCTTTCGTGGTGGTAAAGTGGTAATTCATCGGAACGATATCTCCTGGTTTGACATAGGTCTTAGCCAAGATATGTTCACAGGCTCGACCTTGGTGAGCGGGTAAGAAAAAGTTTGTCCCAAAGAAGTGATTAACGGTCTTTTCTAAGCGATAGAAGGTTTCGCTTCCGGCGTAAGCATCATCAGCGATACTCATGGCAGCGATTTGCTCATTGCTCATCGCGTTCGTGCCGCTATCGGTCAACATATCCAAAAATACGTCGCGATTACGTAGTAAGAAGGTATTATTACCTGCTTCTTGAATGGCTTTTAATCTTTCTTTGATCGGCAGTAAATTAATCTTTTGAACGATGCGAGCTTTATGCATCTCTAAGGGAAACGGGGCAGCTTTGAAACGGGCGATGTGTGACATAAAAGTGTTCCTTTCTTAGCTAGTGGAAACAAAAAACGATCTTATCCCTAGCTTATGGGACGAAGATCGTATGATTTCCGCGGTACCACCCATGTTATGGCGATTTGCCATCACTTAACGAGTCTATTAACTCTTATCCTGATAACGGAGGATTTCCGGAGTAGCCTACTATTAGTTCAGTACCCGACTTGAAAGTGTATATTACATATCCTCTTCTATTTGCTTACACCAACCGCAAACTCTCTATAAGATTCTGGATATCTTTCTCTTTCGCACTGTCTTTGGCTATCACTTTATATTAAGTAATTTAACCTGTCAAACAATTTCGAAAGTGATGAATCTTTCAAAGAAAAGAGATAAAATAACCTAGTACACCTGTATCTATATTAAGGAAAAGTTGAATATGATTAATCGAAAAATTGATGTATCCCATACCATTTTAGAAACTGAACGCCTCATCCTTAGACCATTTAAAGAAGAGGATTTAGAAGATTTTTATAACTATGCTTCTATAGAAGGCGTGGGAGAATGCGCGGGATGGAAACATCACGAGAACAAAGATGTCTCCCGTTACATTCTCAATATGTTTGTTAAGGAAAAGAAAACCTTCGCTATTGTCCTTAAAAAGACTAATCGAGTGATTGGTTCTTTCGGCATTGAAAAATCCAGTTTCCCTCGCTCTTATTATCCTAAAGAAATCACTCGTGAAATCGGCTATGTCTTAGCGAAAGACTATTGGGGTCAAGGTTTGATGAGTGAAGCAGTCAGTAGAGTAATCGAATATTGTTTCAAAGTTTTAAAGCTCAATCACTTGACCGCGGTGCATTTCCTAGAAAATACCCGTTCCCAAAGAGTGATTGAAAAAGCTGGTTTTAAATTCGCTTATAACCGTCAATACAAAACCCAGATGGGGAAAGTGATTGAAAGCAAAGCTTATATTTTAAATAATCCTCACATTAAATAATGATTATTAAATGTCGACAAATCATTGAGTATGTCGCTACCCTAAAAAAAGGTTTGATGATATACTTACAATCAAGAAAAAAGGAGATTCCATCATATGTCAAACAAAGTTTATGAAGTTCGCTGTCCATACTGTGGTTTTGTTTATACCTATAGTGAGGACGAAATCCAAACGACTCCCCTTAAACCAGATGGCTTTACTGTTTGCCCAATGTGTAAACAACAAGTATCGCACAAATTAGCAAAAGCAAAATAAAGGAATCGGCGGAGCGTCACAGCCCGCCTTTTTATGAGGAAAAATAAAGAAATGAATACTAAATATATCCCTGGAAATACCGAAGTAGTTAGGCTACTCAAAATTGAGCAAAAGTATGGCTTAGAAAGCCACGTTTACGCCAAGGTTGAGAATACGAACCCGACTGGTTCAGTTAAAGACCGTCCTGTTTATAACATGTTGCTTGAAGATGTCAAAAAAGGCCTTTTAAAAGAAGGCACAACTATTGTTGAAGCGACTTCCGGAAATACTGGCATCGCTTTAGCCTTCTACCATAATGTCTTTAATTATCGGGCTATCTTAGTCATGCCTGAAAGCATGAGTCAGCAACGCCGCGATATGATGGCTAAATATGGTGGTGAATTAGTCTTAGTTAAAGGTGGAATGGCTGACACCAAAAAGAAAGCCGAAGAATTAGTTAAAGAGATTCCTAATTCTTTCATCTTCGGTCAATTTGATGATCAAAATAACCCCATGGCCCATTATTTAACCACTGGTCCAGAAATTTTAAAGCAATTGCCAAATGTTGATGTTCTAGTGTCTGGCATTGGAACTGGTGGAACCATCAGTGGAATAAAGAAATACTTCCTTGAGCAAAAGAAACCTTTAGTGGCGGTCGGTGTTGAAGCCGCCCAGTCACCTTTATTAACTAAAGGAGTGGCCGCTCCCCACAAGATTCAAGGAATAAGCGCTAACTTTATTCCCAACACTCTTAATCGTGAAGTTGTCGACTATGTCGAAGACGTCGATGACTTACAGAGTATCGAAATGGCTAAAACCATTCGTAATGTCGAAGGTATTGATATTGGCTATTCTAGCGGAGCAGCTCTATTAGGGGCGATTCAATATATTAAAAAGAACGATTTAAAAGATAAGAACATCGTGGTCATTTTTCCAGATAAAGGAGATCGCTACACATGGTAAAAGAAAGAATAATTATCTTCGCTCATTCCTTACGGGACTATCTAATTTGTAAAGAGGATATCGATGTTAAAGGCTTGTTTTTGAAATACATCGATGATAATGAAAAAAAGTGCAATATCTTTTTAGCTGATTTGCCAAGCATTAAAAAGCAATTAGAAGATGACTTAGAATTCTTCTTTGACAGCGATCCAGCAGTCGATAGCAAAGAGGAGATTGTTTTAGCTTATCCTGGCTATATGGCCATTACTTATCATCGTTTAGCTCATATTATTCATCGATTAGGTTACACC
>JAEZUH010000048.1 GCA_023443485.1 Bacillota bacterium
AGGGATTGATTAATTCTCTTAACGATACAACCTGTTTGCGGGTTGCTACCTATAATTATTTCGAAGTCGCCAAATCAGCATTCTCAGGTGGCACATCATCCGCGTTCTTTGACTTAGCACCCGCCAATACTCCATATTTAATTTCTTGTGAGGAATACATATACGATTACAATTCTTCAAGGACATTAAGGCAAGTTGAAATTGATTATCTAACTGAAATTTATTCTACCTATCGCTACATGATTGATGAAGGTGTTTTGGACAGCAACAATCAATTTGTTACTGATACGATTGATGAAGAAGTTGCTTTGCAAATTCGTAGCTCAATTGTTGGCATTCAGCAATCGATTGTCTTTCATCGCAAAGGTTCAATCTTAGATCCAGATTTAAGCGATGATTCTGACGGTTATTATCCCACTGTCTTTCAAAATGCCATGGGAGCATTCTTAACCGCTGAAGACATGGGAACTATTGTTTATAACGCAAATAATCCTAAGGATGTCTTCTACTATGATACTTACGCGGCCTATTTAGAACCCGGCTTATCACCGGTGACAGAGAAGGATGTCATTAAAGCCAAATCCGATTACATCCTCGACAACTATTTCGATTACGCGGGAGCAAAGAATTTTAGTTATAATCAACAAATTAATGAAGTTAATGCTATTTTTAACGTTATTGATGCCATTGTTGGAGGGCCAATCGAAGGCACTAATCAAAAGTATCAAGGACTCCGAAAAACGGATGGCTCAATTACATTTAGTTTTGAAAATTTTGACATCACAAATACTGGAAATGCTCTAGCTGTCAATCAAATTTTAACCGCTTTAAATGAAACTAATACTATGTATGACAGCGTTTCAAACATCATCTCTTTAACCTTAGATAATGTTTCGCAATATGATTTGGTGAGCGATTTGACTCATGTTAACTTTGCTGATACAAATGTCTTCTATCATTATTTTGATGAGGCTAATCTCGTTGGCGCACAGACCTATAATTGGGAAGCCAAATTTGATGAACAAGAATTATCACTAGTGTGTGACATACTAAGCGAGGTTTCAAAGAACCAAAATGGTGAACCCTCGACTTTCCCTGATTTAGATACAATCAACACCTCTTCGACCTCAATACTTAATTTGCAAAA
Source organism: Bacillota bacterium (assembly GCA_023443485.1). GTDB lineage: Bacteria > Bacillota_I > Bacilli_A > RFN20 > CAG-826 > JAAYDH01. Next base: position 1,148 of record JAEZUH010000048.1, read on the forward strand.
TTTCCTTCATGACTTAAATGAAAGCAAAATGTTTCATACGGGCGGGCCAAAACTTTCGTTATCCTTTGATGTGAACCATGATGTTGTTTTGAACAATGCTTCTTCTACTGGAATGACTGTCTTCCAAGAGATATGCGTCGAACTATTTTCCCATGATTCGATATCATCCTCTCTCTTTAATGTTAATTCTCCAAAAGATCAAGCCAACATGACTTTGGGCAATTACTCTAACGCTGATCAAAAAGCTGTTTATTTAGCTGGTAATTTATTTACTTCTGATGGTCAAGGCGCTCTCGCTCTTTCGCTTTCTTCTCAATCCGCAGAAATCGATAATATCGCTGATTTTATGGTCGCGGCTTTGAATTTTAATACTTCTAATTTCAACTCGATGGATTTAATGTCAATTAATACAAGCGATGCTCGTGAAGTACTCGTTGCCTTGAATGATAGCAATTCCCTTTATGATGCTGTTCCAAATCTTATTTACACAATGATGAATCGCGACTTTACCACTTTCCAAGGCGTTGATTTATCAGATGCTTCCTCCTTCTATCACTACGATGAAACTGGAACAACCGATTACAATGTAAAATATGATGTCGATGAAATCGATAACATCATTACATTGGTTAACGATTATCAACTATTCACTGGTATAGTCGGCACGAACCCAATGGAAGACTTAGCAGTAATTAAAGCCCTGTTAGAAAATGGGTATATCTATGACATCCTCGTCGATACTTATACCAGCAATATCTTACATGCTTCAAATGAATATCTTACTTCCTCTACCCATATGACTGTTTTTGAACAAGTTGTCAATATGTTTGTTTCCCGATCGGGACTGACAAGCTATGCTTATCCTGTCGATGGCGATGCTCAAATGATGGCAAAAATCAAAGCTGTTACCACCCTTGATGAAGCTTATAAAGTCAATGTCACAACGATAAATTCCACTGGTTACCACGAGAATTGGCTACGCGTGACCAACAACGATGAGATTCATGCTCTTGTCGATTTCATTTCCCTTAGCCAATCAATTCTCGGTGAAAGTGGAACTATGGATGTCGCTGACTTACACATGGACAACATTAATCCAAATGAAACCAAAACTATCATGATGGCGGTTAATAAAGTCGATTTCCTCAGTGATGTTTTGCCAGTCTTTGTCAATCAAGGTTTTGAGGCAATTGGTTTAAACGCTCTGTCAACTTATAATTCTATTTCTTATTCGTATTTCAATATTGGTCAGTATCAATATGGTGGTGATCGTAGCTCATCCAACATTGAATTTTGTGAAATTAATAATATCCAGGCTGCATTGACTAACATGATGAAAGTCGATGGAGAAAATAACTTTGATGGTTATTATGGTCTCAACAATCTTGTCGCCCTCTCTGAAAACACTGATAACTTTGATGGTATTATCCGTTTCATTAGCCACAGTCGCATCTTAAATACTGATTCAACTGGTTCTTACAATACGATGTGGGATTTATCATCCTATCCTGCTTCAACTCGCGGCTTATTACTCTACAATATTTTAACTGCTGGAGTTAGCAACCCAAGTGAGGGAGCGAACCTTGGACAATACATTACAGGAGCCACCCCAGAAGAAAAGATTGCGACTCTTTCAAGAATATTCACCATTCCTAGTTATAATGATCTCGCTGAATCGAAAGGACTGTTTGCCTTGGCATCACATTCTGATGAAATCGATAGCAACAATCTAGATATCAACGATTTCAACGCTGTTAGTGAAGCTCGCACTGCTTTAACTTCATCCATGCGTACGGCTGCTGATGCTTTTGGAGACAATACCAATATTCGCTCTTATTTCGCAAGCGAAATTATTGCCAGTCTTTTAGATCAATTTATGGAAATTCAATACGACGTTATTGACGGACTTACTTACTATTATGAAGAAGTCCATTTCGGCGCAAGTTCATATTTGGATATTGATGAAGCCGTCTATGACAATGTTAATTTCTCGGAATGCGATGGGTTAAACGGCGCATTTGAAACAGTTCAAATTGTTAACAAGATTATGGCTGACGGTGTTTTTCCAACCCGAAATGAGCTAATTAATGCTTTCACATTGATGGATAACAGCCAAGCGGCAAAGATATTGTATCTTGCCCGTGTCCATGACAATCTTGGACTCATTACTCAATCTGTTCCTCCGACATGGAGTGACTATACTGCTAATGTCTACGCTCCTGGATTCTTATTCAGCACATATGGAACCTCATTAGCAGATTACTTTGCACTAAGTTAATTATGCAAACAGTTCAAGTTCGGTGTGAAGAGACTTTGGAAGTTAATAAATCGAAATTTGTCGCGATTATTCTTCCCTTCAACGATGCTGATAATTTCAAGCAATTATTGGCGGAAATAAAAAAAGAACACTCGAAAGCGAAACATATTGTTTACGCTTATCGCGTTAAAGACAAAAGTAAATCTTGTGATGATCAAGAACCAAAAGGAACAGCCGGTCGGCCTTTACTTGAACTTCTTCACAAGCGAGAAATGGATCATGTGGTAATTTTTGTCGCCCGTTACTTTGGCGGCATTAAACTCGGCGCTTCTCGATTACTTCGAACTTACGTTCAAGCCGGCGTCAATGTGCTCAACAAAGCACAATTAATGAAATTATAGGAGGAAATATATTATGCCAGAATGCAATCATGACTGCGAACATTGCGCGACTAGCGAATCTTGCGATAGTAAAAGCTTTAAAGCTAAATTAAATGAAGCATCCCATATTAAGAGAATCATTGGAGTTCTCTCCGGTAAAGGAGGAGTGGGAAAATCTTTCGTTACTTCTCTATTGGCTGTCAGCTTAAAAAAACGGGGTTACAAAGTAGGTATCCTCGATGCTGATGTCACTGGACCGAGCATCCCAAAAGCTTTTAATGTCTCAGAAAAAGCCACTGGCGAAGGAAGCCTTATCTATCCACTTTTTACTAAGCTAGGAATTAAGGTAATATCCGCTAACTGCTTATTGGAAAATGACTCTGATCCAATCATTTGGAGAGGGCCAATCCTCGCCAATTTGGTAAAACAATTCTATGAAGATGTCCTTTGGGAAGAATTGGACTTTTTACTTATCGATATGCCTCCAGGAACCGGAGATGTCGCTTTAACAATTTTCCAATCTTTACCAATCGATGATTTGATAATCGTCACCTCCCCTCAAGATTTAGTGTCTCTTATCGTTACCAAAGCCATTAAAATGGCAGAGATGATGAATATCAAGGTCTTAGGTGTCGTCGAAAATATGTCTTATCTTTCTTGTCCAGATTGTGGCAAGAAAATTGAAATATTTGGATCTTCTCATCTTGATGATTTTGCCAAAGAATTGCATTTTGATATATTGGGTCGATTACCTCTTAATCCTGAACATACGACATTAATTGATAAAGGCCAAGTGGAGGATATAATCTTCCCAGAAATGGAAAACGTGACTCAAAGAGTCATTGAAAAGGAGAATTAACTATGAGCGATATTGAAAATAGACGTGAACGCCTCTTCGCGAAGATGAAAGAAAACTCCGCAGCTTTATTCTTTGCTGGTGCTCCAAAGTTAAGAAGCGAAGATGAAACTTATCCTTTCGTTTCCAACCGACATTTCTTTTATTTAAGCAACATTGAACAAGAAAATTCTGTTCTTTTGTTTGTCAAAGGAATCAGCGAAAAGAAGGTTTATCTTTTCATCGATGATTTCAGTGAATTAAAGGAAAAATGGACAGGGAAAAGATTAACGGTTACCGAAGCAAGAAACATTTCAAGAATCCAAAATGTCTATTTAAATGATTCATTTGAAAGCATGCTTTCTCTCGCTTTGACTAACAAAAATAACCAATATGGGAAAATTGATACCCTTTATCTAGATTTATCTCCAGAATTAAAAATCAAGGATAGCTATTCGACTCAAGAATTCGAAAAATTTATTTTAAACGAGTATCCTTTTATCAAGACGATAAATGTATACTCAATGGTCACTGAATTGAGAATGATAAAATCATCTGAAGAAGTCGGCGAAATCCTTAACGCCATTAACGGAACAAATAATGGCATTGGCCAATTAATATCAGAAATTAAGCCAGGAGTAGTGGAAAAACAACTCGCTGATACTTTTGAATTTTTTGGTCGCAAGCACGGATTTAGAGAATTAGCATTCTCCAGCATAGTGGCTTCCGGAAAAAACGCCACCTGTCTTCACTACCCATCCCAAAACGACTCTTTGAAAGAGAGCGATTTAATTCTCTTTGATATTGGTTATAAATCACATGGGTACTCTGCTGATATTTCCCGCACTTT
>JAEZUH010000072.1 GCA_023443485.1 Bacillota bacterium
GGAGGATAATCATTTATGATTAATCGTGTAGTTCTCGTGGGTCGCTTAACCCGTGATCCCGAACTCAAAAAGACCAATTCCGGTAATTCAATTTGTTCATTCACCATTGCGGTTGACAATCGGATGAAAAATCCTGACGGAACGAAATCCGCCAGTTTCATTCCTGCAGTCGCATTCAGCCAAGCAGCTGATAGCATGAGCAAATTCACCCGAAAAGGTTCATTGGTAGGTGTCGAAGGCCGTCTAAATCAACGTTCATATCAACGCCAAGATGGCACTAAAGCTAGTGTCCTTGAAGTAGTTTGTGATTCCGTTCAATTTCTAGAGCCAAAAGCTGCTGCGGCAGTTGAAAATGGCGATGTAATTGGTGGTTCATCCCCAATTGAAAATGAAGGAAAGAATCTCGATTCATTAGACTTGCCAGACGATGACCTTCCATTCTAATAAGAAAGGAATTTTAAAATGGCATTCAAAAAGGTTAGACCACACAAAAAAGTATGTTTGTTCTGCAAATCAAAGAGCGAATTTATTGATTATAAAGATGTGGAATTACTAAAAACAATGGTTACTCCAAATGGAAAAATTTCTCCACGCCGAGCAACTGGAACTTGTGCTAAACATCAGAGAGAGTTAACTAAAGCTATTAAAAACGCTCGTCTCATGGCTCTTCTTCCATACGTTGAAGACTAGTCACTTGTTAACGCATAAATATGTATCAAAAAAGACCATTATCAATATGGTCTTTTTTATTTTTTCCCAAAATCCATTTATTAGCTTTTGCGAAATGTATTTAATTCAAACAACAATATTATATATAATATAGTCACAGGAGTTTCTCTATGGGCAAAACAATCAAAAATATTAAAATCTGGTCCTTCATTTTAATTATCATTCAATTGGTAATTATTGCTACGTTTTGTGTCCTTTATTTTAATAACTTCTTCTCTGTTGCCACTTATGTCACTCCCACTATTATTATTCTTTCTGCCACGATTTTAGTGTTTATAGATACTCTCTTTGTGTGGATTTTTTCTTTGCGTATCTCTTCCCTCCGGCAAAAAACAGACTTGCACGCCGCGGAAGTTATCGGAAGCGATGTTCAGGAAGCATATAACTTTGCGATGATCGGTTTAGCGGTTACCAATGACAAAGATATTGTCATTTGGACCAATGATTTATTTAAAGATCGCCATATTGATATTATCGATTCCAATATTTTTTCTTGGCACAATGATTTGCTTCCTTTGAAAGAAAACGATAATCCGGATGCTACTGTAAAGATAGTAATCAATTCCCGAAACTATGAAGCTAAGTATCTTCAAGAAGCCGGTCTTTGGATTTTTAAAGACATCACTGATTTTGAATCAGTTTTTGCTTATTCAAAGGAGCAAGCTCCTGTCGTTGGTATTTTGGCAATCGATAACTATGATGATGTTGTCCGTGGTGAGGACGACTTTAATGATATTGTCACTAGAGTGAAAAACGTTATTTTCAACTATGCAAAGGAATATGGAATCTTGCTTAGAAGAGTGAAAAACGATAATTATTCAATGCTTTGTAACTTCAATAGCTTTTCTAAGATGAAAGAAGATCATTTCTCAATTATCGATAAAGTTCGACAAGTATCTTCTAAAGAAGAAATACCACTTACTCTTTCAATTGGGTTAGCTCGAGACTTCCCCGATGTTATTAAATTAAACGAATTAGCGAATGCCGCTTTGGATATCGCTATGTCTCGTGGCGGAGACCAAGTTGTCGTCAGTGTTTTCGGCAGTGAAATGGAATTCTATGGCGGAAAAACGGAAGCTCAGGAGAAACGGAACCGTGTTAAAATTAGAGTCCTTGCTGACTCCCTTATTAGTTTAATAAAGAACTCTTCTAACATTTTAATTATGGGCCACACCGAAATGGATATGGATGCCTTCGGTTCTTGTCTTGGAATTAAAGCAATTTGTGATCGATTAGAAAAGCCTTCCATTATTGTCGCGGATTTAAAAAATACTGAAACAAAAGCCCGTTCAACCATTACAACTTCCTTCGGAAAAAATGAATTGGATGAACTAATTATCAATACTAACGAAGCCCTCTATAAGGTTTCCGCTGATACATTACTCATTGTAGTAGATGTCCATATTCCTTCAATGGTCATGGCCCCTAAATTACTCGAAAAATGTTCTAAAGTTGTGGTTATTGATCATCATCGTCGTGCCGAAGACTATATTGAAAATCCTGTCTTTAATCATATCGATGCTGCTGCTTCTTCAACCTGTGAATTAGTCGCTGAGTTTATTCGCTTCTCATCAATCAACCCACGCATTGAAGTCAACCCGATATATGCCACGATTATGCTCTCTGGTATTTTCCTTGATTCTTCATACTTTAAGAGTAAGAGCACTGGTTTGAGAACCTTTGAAGCCGCCACCATTCTTAAAGAATACGGAGCAGATAATTCCTTGGCTTATGATTTCTTGAAAGATGATTTTGAAGAGCATAAAGCGGTCACTGACATTATCGATAATCTCGAGCATCCATTCTATGGAGTAGTTGTCGCCGCGGCTGATGAAGACAAAATTTATGACCAAGCTGCATTTGCCAAAGCCGCCAATGAGTGCCTAACTTTTAAGGGCATTCATGCCGCCTTTATCGTTGGAAAAACCGGTAATCGTGATATAAGAATTTCAGCTCGAAGTGATGGCACAATTAATGTTCAAATCATCGCCGAAAAACTAGGTGGTGGTGGACATTTTAGCAGTGCTGCTGTCGCCTTTGATAGTTCTTCAATCAGCGAAGTTAAAACCGCTTTGCTTAATGTGCTTGATACAAATTTGACCGAAGCAACAAACGATGCGAAGAAGTCACGAGGAAACAAGGAGGATTAGTAATATGAAAGTCATACTTTTAAAAGATGTCAAAAAAGTTGGCAAAAAAGACCAAACTATTGAGGTGAGCGATGGATATGCCATCAACTTTTTACTTCCAAATAAACTCGCTGTTCAAGTGACAAAAAAGAGCCTTGAAGTCCTCGATTCCCAGAAACAAGTTATTCTCGATAACGAAGCCAAGGCAAAAGAAATTGCTACGCAAATTGCTAAACAATTGGAAACTATCACTGTCACGATTCCCATGAAATGTGGAAAAGATGGAAAACTATTTGGCAATGTCTCTTTGAAAAAAGTCGAAGAAGAATTGGCAAGTGTTCACCATTTGACAATTGATAAAAGAAAATTTGTTGATAAGAGCCCGATTAATTCTCTTGGCTTTTTTAAACTTTCAATTGAACTTTATAAAGGTGTCATTGGAATCGTAAATGTTCATGTTATAGAGGAGGGAAAGTAAATGGCAGCACAAAAAAGTACAACCAATTTTTTACCTTCTAACCCTCAGGCTGAACAAGCCTGTATCGGCTCAGCTTTTTTAAGTCGCGATGCTCTTTATACGGTTATCAGTGAGTTAGACACTGATGATTTTGCTGAAGCAAGAAATCAAACCTTGTTTCGCGTCTTAAAAACTTTAGCAGAAAGAAAAATCACGGTCGATGTTTTGACTGTCACCGAGGAATTGGTCAATCTCAAATGTCTCGATGAGATTGGTGGAGTGGAATACCTTCAACAATGTTCCGATGCGATGGTGGCTATCTCTAGCCTTGATTTCTATGTTTCGATTGTTAAAGATCAATCGGTTCTACGCCATATGTTAACCACAATTCGCGACATCGATCATGCTTATCTCAATTCGGAAATTGAAAATATAAATGATTTCATCGCCAATAGTGAGCAGAAATTCAAAGATTCAACCGAGAAGAGAAGAGTCTCAACCTTTAAAAATATGGAAGAAATTACCAAAGCGGTGCAGATGAATATCAATGCCCAACATGGTAACTATGAAGATGGTGTGACTGGCTTGACCTCAGGTTATCCCAATATCAATAAATACACCGCTGGCTTCCAAAAAGGTGAACTGACAATTGTGGCCGCTCGACCATCAGTAGGAAAGACGGCTCTTGCTCTTAACTTTGCATATAAAGCCGCCACTCGCGCTAATGTGCCAGTTGCCATTTTTTCTTTAGAAATGTCGAGTGAATTACTCGTTAAACGTCTCGTCGCTTCGGCTGCCAGTATTCCGTTAGATAAAATTAACACTGGTGTACTTAATGCAGTTGATCGAGCGGAACTTTCCAATGCGATTCGCGAAGTTTCCACTGTCCCTATCTTCATTGATGATTCATCAGGAATCCGCTTGATGGACATTGTCGCTAAATCACGTCAATTACAAGCTAAATATCCCAATCTTGGTATGATTATTGTCGACTATCTCGGCCTTGTCACAACTGGCGAAAAGTCTCGAAACCCCGACTCAAGGCAAGAAGAAGTTCGTAAGATTTCTCTTACTTTAAAAGCTCTAGCGAAAGATTTAAAAATTCCCGTCATCGCGGTTTCTCAATTATCTCGTGAAGTCGAAAAACGCGACAACAAACGACCGATGATTTCCGACTTAAGAGATTCTGGATCTATTGAACAAGATGCTGACGTTGTCATGCTTTTATATCGTGAAGACTATTATAGTACCTACAAAAAAGAGAACACTCGCACCGCTAATAAACAGCTCAAAGATATGTCTCCATCGGAGAAATTTGAAGCTGCCAAGACCGCTCAATTAAAACAGATGAATGAATCCATCCCAGGCAATGCATCCTACGTTGAAGTGAACATCGCCAAGAATCGAAATGGTCAAACTGGTATTGCTGGATTGTTTTTCTTCAAGAGTTTTGGACGCTTTGAAGCCCCCACTCCTGAATGGGAGAATCAGATGCGCACTCTGAGCAGCAGCGATATCGACTAATTTTATCTATGTACTTTAATATTATTTCCAGCGGATCAAAGGGCAACGCTACCCTTGTTATTCATCACGATACAGTCATCCTCATCGATATGGGGATTTCTTTATCTCGCTTGAATGAAGGGCTTGATGAAGTTGGTTTAAATATTAAAGATATTTCAGCGGCCGTTTTTACTCATAATCACACTGATCATATTAAAGGAATCCAATTTCTTTCTCCTAAAATCATGTACGCCTTGGAAGGAACATTACCCACTTCCTTAAGCAATGTTATTCAACTATATGAGCCTTTTGTCATCGGGGAGATTACTATCACCGCGATTAAAACAAGCCATGATGCGGTTAATCCATGTGGCTTTGTCATGCAGAGCGAGAACGAGAAATTAGTGTACATCACTGACACGGGAGTTTTTTGTCCTGAATCACTCGAATATGTCAAAAATCCTAATTATTTAATTATCGAGTCCAACCATGATATAAAAATGCTCCTTCATACTGAAAGAACCTATGACTTAAAAGCCCGCATCTTATCCAGCCATGGTCATTTATGCAACGAAGACTCAGCGATTGCCACCTGTGAAATTATTGGTCCTGACACCAAAGAAATTGTTTTAGCCCATTTATCGGAAGAAGCCAATACCCCCGAGTTAGCCTTAGCCGCCTATGTATCGATATTCCGGCATTTTGGGCTCGATATTGACAAATATCAAGTCTCATGCGCAAATCAAAATCACAGCCTTCTAGGAGGCCTTAAAGCATGAAAATACGCCTACTGACAATTGGAAAGATAAAGGAAAAATATTTACAAGATGGCATTTTGGAATATCTAAAAAGATTAAAACCCTACGCCACTATAGAAATCATTGAAGTAACGGACGAAGCAGTTAATGAAAAAGCTTCTCCTAGTGAAATTGAAATAGCCAAACAAAAGGAAAGCCAAAAGATTCTTAAATATTTGAAAGATAATGATTTTGTCATCAACCTTGATTTGAATCAAAAGCAATACTCGAGTCCTGAATTTGCCAATCTTTTGTCCAAATCACTTCAGAATGGTGGTGCTTCAGTAAGTTTTGTCATCGGCGGTTCTTATGGCTTGAGCAACGAAATAAAAAATCGCGCTAATCTTTCGATTTCTCTTTCAAACATGACGTTCCTTCATCAGATGACAAGACTCATCTTGCTCGAACAAATATATCGGGCTTTTAAAATTAATCGAAATGAGGTTTATCATAAATGATAAATTATCCAGAATTTTCTCACCTCAAAATCGTGGAAGATAAAGGAAATCACTTTTCCACTCTTTTTGCCTATGAAGATGGATCTCTCTTTTATATTGAACCAGTTTTTTACACTCAATTATTGGGTTTCAAAAGACATTATCCCAATGAATTTCCACTCATTTTGAAACAGATGGAAACCATCGTTAAAAAGAATCGAAAAGTCGTTTTTACCGGAGACTTCGAATCATCACCTACGGAGGCCGAAGGAGCTATCTATCTAGAAATTACTGATATCACCAACCCATTACAGTTATATGTTGAAGATAAATCGCGGGGGAGTGACTACGGAGATTAAAAAAGACCAGTTCAGGAAATCCGAATTGGTCTTTATTTTATTAGTATTGGGGTCTTAATTGTTTCATCGACATCCACATCACGCGTATGCCTAATAAGACAATGAAGTACATGATCGCATAAGCCGGTAGCACAAATCCGAGGATAAGGGCTAGAACAGCAGGAGTGATGGAAGACCACGCCGCCATCTTTAAGCAGATGCCAAACTTCAAATAATTGAAGATATTGCGTTTTCCACGAGTGAGCAAGAACACCATCAAGCCCATAAACAAGAGCATTAATAGGTAAATGCCATAATAGATGAGAAGTGAATAGGTGACATTGGTATCGCGAGTCGAAATGTATGATTCGTCAAAATATACTTTCCAATTATCCAAAACACCTTTGGTGTATTCCTGATTATTAATTGAGGGAGTGACCACTATTCCGTCCTCATCAAAAACCGCTAAGGAATTTTCAATGAGTTTGGTGCCATCTTCGGTATTTTTCCAATCGCCGAAACCAGTTGGAACGCTATAAGCTATTGTGCTGTTGGGACGCATAATTTTGGCGTGAATACCATACTTTGACAAGAGAATATATGATGGATAATAGTAAGTGTGAGACTCTTGTTCTTCAGGAAGAATATCTTTCTTTTGAGTTGTTGTTCCCACCGCGTAACTATAATCAGCGTTTTCGATATAATCGCTGATGATGGTAGCGACGTTGA
>JAEZUH010000008.1 GCA_023443485.1 Bacillota bacterium
TATTATTTATTCGTAAAAAGCAAAACCATAGCGATGTGGTGACGCAAAACTAAAGGGTCTTAAATAGATACTATTAAGATAGCCAGTTGCCTTGTGGGATCGAAATGAATCCGCCATTGATTGGACAATAGGCAACGGCTTTTTTATTTCAATTCCTTGGGATACATAACAATAACATAAACTGTTGATTGGAAACGTTTTCTTGTGGATAAATACGGAACATCTGTATACAGCAAATATGTACGCAGACGTAAAGTAAGAAAGATCGTTTTCTCACTCGGTTGCATAGGCGCGGTTGGAACAATTGTTTTGGGCGTCATCGCCCTGCTTGCTAATACTGCGGGCGCGTACACTGTCTCACTAAATCGTGGAACAGCTAGTCTTAGCCTTTCAAACACTCAAAGCTTTGAATCTAATTCCACTTATATCGCGGTCAATGGAATTCCCCCTCTTCACGAATATACATATTCTGCTTGGAGAGAGGAAGACGATGACTTCGCTATTCTTGACAGTGAAGAAACACTAACCCCCGTCCCAACATCCGTAGGAGCAAATGTCCCTTTCTTCAAATATACGTTCTACGTTAAAAATGCCGGAGATTCATACGCCGAGTTTTCTTTATCGCTCGATATCGAAGTGGTAGGGATACCCACTAATGGGGCGCTCGATTTGAACTCCGTTTTACGCGTGATGTTCTATTCTAATCGCAACCTAAGCGAGCATAACCGGGAAGTATATGCGCAGCGAAGTAATGTCAATAAAGTGACTGAAGATGGTATCACCCGCTTCGCTCCTGAACGTATATCTACTCCGGCAAGCGACTACGCCGAACCTTTTATCTCTCCAAACAAGGTTCTTACTGTCAATGAAGTGGACTTTGGCCCTAGCGAAATGATTCGCTACACCTTTGTCTTCTGGATTGAAGGCGAAGATCCTGATTGTGTTGGAGAACCTCCAGACAATGGTTTATCTCTTTCGGTCGTTATTAACGCGAACGAACAAGCCTCCCCAGAGACAGAAACATAATGGATAAAATCTATTTAAAACAGCGTTTTATTATTTTCGGATTAACCACCGGATTAATCTTCACTCTCGCAGGTTCACTCTGCGGGACTTTTGCTTGGTACACGTACGGGTCACGCGCCCCTATATATTACGATGGAACTTCCATTGGTAGTGGCGGATCACTCGAAATTGGTGTCGAAAGTTCAATAGTTTTGGATGATTATCAAACTTATGGTTTAACCGAAGATATATCCATTCCTGGGAAGACAATATATTGGTCGTCGAGTAGTTTCCCTGCGAGTGCGCTTCGATATGTATTATCGCATAATGACTCGGCAACCAATGAACTTCGCCCAGTGACGACAGGAAAACACAAAATCGGTGAAGCAGTCACATTGTACAATGGCCCAGAACATCGAAAGGATCAAATCGATCCCTTGTATTTGACCGAAGTCGATGAGACTCGCTATGTCAATTTGCCACTGGTTTTCCGTTATCGCTCCTCAGATGAAACAAATTCATATTATTCGGACTATGTTGTCTATCTCGAATCTGCGGTTCCAAATTCATTCACTAACATTAAAGAAGGCCTTCGTCTTCTATTAGATGGTCATGATGAAGAAGGAATGGCAACTCAATATCTCATTGACCCTAATGAAAATGAGAACTCAAGTCTCCCTGTTGGAGGTCCATTAGACTTAAATAGCGATGGATACTATGACACCTATTCAGGAGGAGATTTCATCGATTATGAAATTGCTTATGGCCAATTTGTCGATGATGTTATCGTTCACGATCCTGAGGTGGAAGCGAGCGATAGTGATGTGAATCCTGCTGATCTTTCAACATTCAACGCCAAACATAAAGAAGGCACCAAAAAGCTCGATTTAGAATCTACTATTCCCGAAACATGTGAGTATATGGGTAAGCAACAATTTGTCGATCATACCCTTGCGCTTACTTATCCGGAAGAGAGTCTAGGCAACTATGCTTTTTTGAACGCTAGAATCTATTTAGAGGGATGGGATTTAAGTATCATCAACCCCAATGTTGGGGCGCTGTTCTCACTCGACTTATCATTTGAGGTTATTCTCCATGAAGCTGAATAGATGGCCAATAATAGGACTATTGGTGATCACTCTTCTATGTGTGTCATCAGTCTCTCTGACTGTCGCCTGGTTTGTTGGAGCCTCTTATTTACAAATTGCCCAGATTGACATCAAAACCAAGGAGCCAACTCTGCAACTTTCGACAGATAATGTTGATTTTAGAGACTCTCTAAGCAAACAGGATCTTCAAAAAGTTGATGATTTCAAGCCAGTCAGCAGTATCTTTTTCGAAAATTGGACATCTTTAAGAGAAGAAAAGCCAGTTTTCTATAGTGAATATAAAATTCCCACCAAAGAATACATGACTGAAACAACTGATTTAGAAGAAGCAACATTTGGTTTCTTCTCTCAAGAGATTTTTCTTAAATCAACGCAAAATGTCTATGTCTCAATGGTTCAAGATGCTGAGATGGAAGAAGATGAACTTCCACTCTTCTATCCTGATGAAATAGCTAATGATGCTATGGCGAGACGACTACATGGAAGAGAGGATTATGAAGGACTCTCAATTGAACAAATCACTCAAGGACTAAATGATGTGGTTAAATCACTTCGCGTTTCTGTTCTTGTCTTAAATAACGATGGAGAGGGAATTGATCCTAGCTCCTATCGTAATTACATCATCGATCCATACTACGACAAGACCACTTATTATGGAGGGATCCTCGATAATGATTTAAGTGGCACTTATGATAACTACAATGGTCAAGAAGTTATGTATGGATGGGTTAATAATCCTGCAAATATTGTTTTTAATAATCCAATCGCTAGTTCTTCGGAATGCGTTGGCTTATTAACTTGTTTCAACTCCGGGCATGAAGGTGGCGTTAGAACTTTTAACGCCGCTCAATCAACGGCCAACGACTTTATCGTTACAAGTGAGCCCGCTTTAGCGCTTAATAGCCCATCATTCAGTGACATTGAATCCCCATCAGGTTTCGTCATTCCTTTGAAGGCTAATACATCTCGCCGCATTGTCTTATCTATCTACTTAGAAGGATGGGACGCCGACAATACCAACATGACTATGTTTGGCAAATTCTTCGTCAATTTACAATTCAAAATTCTTCGGACTTGGGTTAACTAGGAGGTATTTATGGAATCATATTTTCAATATTTAGGGGCGTTCTTACCACGTTTCTTCCAACATCTATGGCAGTTTATTCTGACTATCTTTGTTTCGCCTTGGGCTGAAGTTGATAATAATTTTGGCGAGTATGGCGAAATCTTGGCGGCCTATTCCAACAATTTTGGTTTTGGGGGATGGCTGATGTTTGTCTTGTTCGCTATTTTATTTGTTGCCCTCATCGGAGCGATTGGCTTTGGCTTATTCATACTAATTAAAAAGTATGTCAAATTCGCTAAAACTGAACTCAACAAAGATGAATTAAGAAGACAAGTCGAAAGATTGAACATTGAACTATATAACTCCGTGAGAGAAAAGGATAAAATCCTCGAACTACAAATGAAAGCTCTCGGGGGTAAAAACCTTCCTGTCTCTGAACACGGAGAAGTGGTGGATGAAGCCACTAAAACGATGGAGGAATTAGCTTCTCGTTTTCCTAAACTCACTCACGTCGACACTGAATACTATGGCAAAGATATGGAGTTACCTGATGTCGAAGGTTTAACTTTGGAACAACTCTGCTCTAATTTCCGTAACTTCGCCGCTAGCCAACTAGGTCTCTATTATAAGATTGACATCATGCGTCAATTATTCGCCGGCATTGGAGCTTCTAAATTAGTCATCCTAGAAGGTATCTCTGGTACTGGTAAAACTTCTCTTCCTTATGCTCTTGGTAAATTCTTTGGCCATGATGCTGATATTTGTTCTGTCCAACCTAACTGGAAGGACCGAAGTGAATTAATCGGTTATTACAACGAATTTACGAAGAAATTCAACGAATCTGAATTCCTACGTGCTCTATACACGACAGTTTATCGTCGTGACCTCAATCTCATCGTTCTCGATGAAATGAACTTAGCCCGTGTCGAATACTATTTCGCTGAATTCTTATCCGTTTTGGAAATGCCTAACCCCAATGAATGGAATGTCGAACTCATTGGTAGCATTGATAAGCATGATCCAAAACTATTAAAAGAAGGAAAATTGAAGATTCCTCAAAACGTCATGTTCTTCGGAACCGCCAATAACGATGATAGTACTTTCACCATCTCTGATAAGGTGTATGACCGTGCTATTTCCTTATTCTTTGATGATAAAGGTGTTTTCTTTGAAGCAGAAAATCAAAATTCGATGGTCATTCCTTATTCTCAAATGGCGAGATTATATGATGAAGCTCTAGCTAAACACCCAGTTAATCCCGAAACACTTCTCAAGTTTGAGACTCTCGATAACTTTGTCATTAAGAAATTCCGCCTCGCCTTTGGTAACCGTATTTTAAAACAATTAAAGAAATTCGTTCCTATATTTGTCGCCTGTGGTGGCACTGAACTCGATGGATTCGATTTCATCTTCACCAACAAGATTTTAAAGAAGTTTGAGTCCTTGAACATCGCCTTCTTAAAGAACGAGTTAAAGGAATTGAATTCCTTACTTGATAAATTATTTGGAAAAGATACTTTCCCCATGGCCCACAACTATGTTGAAGGCTTAATTAGGATGAACTCATAACTATGCCAAAGATTTATTCAAAGTATCAGAAACTCCACCGTAAATTCATTAATCGCACGAAAACAATGTTCGATGAAAAGAATGGACGGGAGACATTATCCGCTCTTGCTAAAGGCAAGAACTCTTATCTTCGCATGAATCGTTTTGAATCGGCATTCATGGATTTATCGTGGATTAAAGAAGTTGAAGATTGTATTCCTGAACTTGAACAAATCGTTAACAATCCTCGCCGTGTCATCGCCACAACCAGCGATGTTGTCGCGGTCGAAAAAGCGAAGAAGACTACCAATGAGTCAGTCATTCACTTAGCCAGTCATACTCAATTTGTCAAAGAGGTTAAAACGGATGGTGAAGTTATTCCAAGTAAGATTTTGAATATCTATAACGAAGACTACTATCTCATTTACGAAAATAAATTCATTGCCACTTTGATTCGTCGTTTGTTATCCTTCGTCGAAAAGCGATATCAATATATCATCAATTTTGCTCCCTTGAAGGACTCCGAAATTCTCTATGTTAAAAACAACTCAGTAATCGATGGTTGTGATGTGGAAATTGAAACTAAAGTTCGCTTCACCAAACCTAGTAGTGATGACTATAGTGAACAGAGCAAAAAGTTCCTCGTTCGTATTGAAGAAGTGCGAAAGCATCTCCGCTTCTTTGCCTATGGTGAATTCATGCGTTTACTTCGTAATGAAAGAGATGTTCGCAACCCAATTTTACAAACTAATATCATTCGTAAAAACCCCGTATATCGCAAATGCTATCGCTTATGGGTCTTCTTAGAGAAATATATCAAGAGTGGTATCGATGTCAAAGTTGAAGAGAGGGTCTCACAATTGAGTAACAAAGATATCAAAGAGCTTAATCAAGTGCTTTTTGCTTCATTTATTTCCTTGAAAGGAAAAGATCCCAGCAATGTTCCACTTAATCAAAAAATAAAAACCTATTCCCCACATATTCTCAACAATTTAGACGAAGAAGTATATGTCTTCGGGCCATATTACGATGGACCGATTGACTTCATTCGTGTCGACCAACAATATCTCGATTTTATTAATCGCCCAAAAAATTTAGATCCTCATCCAACAAAAGCGATAGCGGAATATTATCAAGACGATTATGAAAAAAACAAAGAGATTCGCGAAAACGCCAAAGAGATTGAGGCTCTTAAGAAAAGAAGAGAAGCGGAAGCTCAAGCCTATTTGAAAGAAACCCAAGCTTTATTAGAAAAACAAAAACGACAAGCTCAAGAAGCTAAACGCCAAGAAGAGATTAAAGCTAAAGAAGCAGAATTAAAACGTCTAGATGACGCTCGTCAAATTCTTATGGATATGGCTAAAGAAAGTTATTCAGACTTTTCCAACGAAGATGACGAAAAAGAAGTTACCAATATTGATGGTAAACAAGTTTTTACTCGCACAATTGAAATCCCCATGGATGAAGAACCCGTTGATGAACCAATCGATGAGAAGCCAGAAGAGACAACCTTCTATGGCCAAGCCTCAATGAAACTAGAGCAGAGTGTGGAAGTTATTACGACCACCGCCCCATCCGAAGATGATGAAGATGATGAAGCTGAAATAAAAGTGAAAAAAGATGGAAAAAAGTAACGAAAAAGTAGAGATAAAAAAGAAGAGTAAGGTCAAAAAAATCTTCAATTGGATTATTGCCAGTGTTTTTGGCTCGCTTCTAGTGGCAATCACTATTTTTAATCTTGTTAATAAATTTGCCGGAGATGGTTTTATCTTCGGATCCCAATATCCGATGGTTCTCACTGATTCGATGGAACCAGAGTATATGGTGGGCGATGTTTTGATTATTAACAAAGTTAAAAGTTATAGCGACCTAGTCGAAGAGTATCGTCTAGGCGATGATGGAGTGGAAAATACTGAAGATGACGCTATTGTCACCATTGGCTCAAGCACGACCACTCTTGTTGATGGAGCGACAATTGATTTAACTTTTCTTTATGATATCGCCGGTATTGGGGAAGAATTTTCGGTAACCCATCGCGTAAGTAAAGTAGTGATACGAGAAGATTTGGAAGAAGGTTCGGGCAGATTCTTTTTTACCACTCACGGTATCAACACCGATAGTGAACAATGCTCAACCAATGGTGGTGATTGCACTAATCAAACTCAATCATTTGATGAAAGAAAAGTCATTGGAAGAGTTCAATCAGTTAATGGTTTTTTAACCGTTGTCTATTCCGTTTTTACCTCAACTTGGGGGCTATTAGCCTTGATACTGATTCCCGCCATATATTTGATAATTACAAGTGTTATTGATATTGTGAAGACAATGAGTGAAAAAGAAGAGACTAGCTCTTCTAGCAATAGTGCAAACCCGGTGAAGGATGATTTGCTCAGCCAATTGTCCCCTAAAGATTTGGAAAGATTAAAAAAAGATTTGCTTAACGAATTATTAGACAAAGGAGATCACAAGTAATGAAAAAAGAAAAGAAATTACTCATTGCTGAAATAGTCCTAATGGCTGTTACAATAGGTTCATTTGCCAGTTATTTAGCGTTGAAAATAAATGGGACCATCGATCAGATTCGGTGGTTAGGTTATATTTATTTTGCTGTATTACCAATTGTCTTCGCTAGTTTTGTTCTCATGTTGTTCACTTATATTAATGAAGTGATTAAACGCAAAAATTTGTATGTCGAAAACCGTTATCAATTTGGGGTTCCTTCCGATTTCCCAAATTACTTTGTTTTTGCTGATCGTATCAAATCATTAAAGAAACTCCATTCCAAAAAGGAAAAGACCTTCTTAGTTAGTTTTACTGTCTCTAATCTATCGGTTATGAACAGCGCAGGTCGCAACGCGGATGTCCTTCAACTTAATCATCTTGTCAGTGAATTTATCGCTAAACATTTCTCTCAGAAAGATTTGGTCAATGATTTTGCTTACTGCTTCTATCATGGTCAATTTCTCTTTTACATCTTCGGAAGTGAAAAAAATATCCAACAAATCTCTTTAATGGTCGACGAAGCCAGTTATGATGCGGCTTTCCAAAACGATATCAAGGTATTTGTTCATCCTTACATCGGTGTGACTGAAGTTGATCCCAAAGAATCCCTTTTAGTCAATCTAGATAACGCTATTTTAGCTAGAGACCTGAGCGAAAAGAACTTTGAAAGCATTACTTTCTATTCTCCTTCTTTCCGTCGAACAGCGACTTTAACTGAAATCGATGAGATCAAACAGGCTCTTCAGAATCACGAATTTGTCGTCTATTATCAGC
>JAEZUH010000079.1 GCA_023443485.1 Bacillota bacterium
GATATGTATAGTGCCTCGATAAGTTACATTTCTTTCTTAAAAGCCCGAAAATCGATTCGCAAAGTAAAACATTCCCGTCTAAAAAAAGCGATGAGCAAATTCGATAAGATGTTTAAAGAGATATCTACAACCTATCCTATTGGTAATCATACCTTTGAAGATTTTTCGGAAGAAGAATATAAAATATACAATTCATTCATCAACTTGATGCAAGATCTCAATAAAAATGAACACGAAATAGTCAGCAAAGACTTGCTTGATTTTTATCTTGAAGTCAATCGCTTTATGAAAATTAGTGAGTTCTTTAATGAGCGATACCTAGCTTATTATCAAATAGATGACGATATCAAAATCCATCTCTTTTGTTTAGATGCTTCCTATTTTATTGCTGCGATGACCAATCGATTAAAAGGCAGTGTGTTCTTTTCCGCTACCTTATCTCCAATTGAATATTTTATCGACACTCTTGGAGGCAACAAGAGTAGTGACCCAACTCTGATTCTTCCCTCTCCCTTTCCTCAGAGTAACTTCAAATTAATGGTAGCTCCCAAAGTCTCTGTCAAGTATAAAAATAGGGAAGGATCTTATGAAGAAGTCGCTGAATATATTCGAGCGTTTGTAGCAAATAAAGTCGGCAATTATTTTGTCTATACACCAAGTTATGATTATCTTGAAAAACTGATTAAACTTTTTTCTCCTGAAGATTTTGTCTTCTATCGTCAGGATCGAGATATGTCGGATCAAGAAAAAACTGACTTCCTCGATCATTTTGTCGGACATCCCTCTACTACAACCGTTGGCTTTTTGGTGATTGGTGGATCCTTTGCCGAAGGCATTAATCTTATTGATGATCGTCTCATTGGGGCGGTAATTATTGGCATTGGTATGCCAAGAATCAATTTTGAAAGTGATCAAATTGCAACCTATTTTAAGAGTCAAGATAAACCTGGACACGACTATGCTTATCTCAATCCCGGCATGAATAAAGTCATGCAAGCCGTGGGGAGAGTCATTCGCAGTGAAGAAGATCGAGGAGCGGCTCTTTTAATCGATGAGAGATACATGTACCACCAATATCAAGATCTCTTTAGGGTTGAATGGAGCAACTATCTGGTTGTTCTCAATCCTCAAGAAGTGAAAAATCACTTACTAAATTTCTTTAAGAAATAGGCTTTTATGCTATAATAACGCGAAAACATATGAAAATTGATCAAAAGAAAATTAGAAACTTCTCAATCATCGCCCATATCGATCACGGCAAAAGCACACTCGCTGATCGTATTTTAGAAGCGACTGGAACGATTGAGCAACGCGACATGAAAGAACAAATTCTCGATTCCATGGATTTGGAAAGAGAAAGAGGAATCACCATCAAGCTCAATGCGGTTACTTTGAACTATAAAGCTGATGATGGAAATACTTATATTTTTAATCTTATCGACACTCCTGGGCATGTTGACTTCACCTATGAAGTATCGCGCTCTCTAGCGGCCTGTGAAGGGGCGATTCTAGTGGTGGATGCCACCCAAGGTGTTGAAGCCCAAACACTTGCTAATACTTATCTTGCTATCGATAACGATTTAACTATTTTACCAATCATCAATAAAATTGATTTACCAAGCGCTAGACCAGATTTATGTCGCAAGGAAATCGAAGAAAAAATTGGCATTGATTGCACTGATGTTGTCGAAGTTTCGGCCAAAACCGGTTACCACATTCACGAATTATTAGAAACAATAGTAAAAGATGTTCCCCCACCAAGCGGAGACCCAGAAGCCCCTTTGAAGGCCCTGATCTTTGATAGTTACTATGATTCCTATCGAGGAGTAGTGATTCTCATTCGCATTATGGAAGGAACTGTCAAAATTGGCGATGAGATTCGCCTGATGCAAGCCAACAAACAATACCAAGTCACCGAATTAGGAATTCACGCTGGTGATCCAATTAAAGTCGACAGCCTTTCCGCTGGTGAAGTCGGCTATTTATGCGCTCAAATTAAAAACATTAAAGATGTCCGACCTGGTGACACGGTAACTTCAGTCCATAATCCAGCCTTAAAAGCTCTCCCTGGCTATCGAATTATGAATCCGATGGTCTTCTGCGGATTGTATCCTGTCTACTCTGAGGAATATCATGAATTAAAAGACGCTCTTGATAAATTATCATTGAGCGATGCTTCGTTACAATATATCGCTGAGTCCAGCCAAGCACTTGGCTTCGGTTTCCGTTGTGGATTCCTTGGCTTATTACATATGGATATCGTTCAAGAACGATTGGAAAGAGAATATGATCTCGATTTAATTTTGACCGCTCCAAGCGTTATTTACCATGTTCACATGACTGATGGAAGCGTTATTAATCTCGATAACCCTAGTAAACTACCAGATAATTCAAAGATTGATCATATTGAAGAGCCTTTTGTTAAAGCTTCAATTATGACTCCTAAAGAATACGTCGGAGCGATTATGGAACTATGTCAGGAAAGACGTGGCATCTATGAGAATCTTGAATATTTCGATGAAACTAGAATGATTTTAATATATCAATTACCCCTTGCTGAAATTATTTATAATTTCTTTGATAAACTTAAGAGTTATACAAAAGGGTATGCATCTTTCGATTATGAATACTCCTCATATCGAAAAAGTGATCTCGTCAAATTAGATGTCTTATTAAACGCTACCGTTGTCGATGCTTTAAGCAGTATCATCTACCGCCCCGATGGATATAAACGAGGTTTAGGTGTTATTAGAAGAATCAAAGAAGTCATTCCCCGACAACAATTCGAAATTCCCATTCAAGCCGCAATTGGTGGAAAAGTAGTGGCTCGTGTTGATGTTAAAGCCGTGCGAAAAGATGTTTTGGCCAAGTGCTATGGAGGAGATATTTCTCGTAAGAAGAAACTCCTTGAAAAGCAAAAAGAAGGCAAAAAGCGTATGAAAAAGATTGGTTCTGTCGAAGTACCTCAAGAAGCCTTTATGTCAATCTTATCGATTGACGATGATGATAATTAGTTTTTAATTAGTAGAATTTTAGTAGTTATTTTGGCTTTCTTCTTGCCTTATTTTTCGAAATGTTTATATAATAAAGCCATAAAGAGGTATCTTATATGGCAACCAATGATTTAGCTATTCGTTTCACTGAGACTAAATACGCGACTCGCAGCGAAGTTGGCAAAGAATTAAAAATGTCTCTCATTGATAATATCTGGGCTAACATCCTTTCTTATCGTAGCGCTTATAATCAGTATCTAAATATCAAGAGCGTTGATCGCAATTCTTTATTGGTGTGTTTCTGCCCAACTGTAGCCACGTCTGTAAATGAACTAGAAGGTAAACTGCTACGTATCTTACGTGAATATATGCACATGAATCCAAGCAATGGTGATGCTAAACAGTTTGAAGATGCCTGGTTAATTAAATCATTGGAGCACGTTGCTTCAAAATACGAATTAGATGTCACCGAGCCATATTTACGTTCGCTAGTTCAGGGTGATGTGAAAGAAATTTCGAGCACTCATCGGATCTTAAAACATTATCTAAACTCGTTAACTTTTATCAAAAGCAAATTTTCGAGTCCCATCGATATCGATTTCCTCGCCGAATTATATGCCAAAATTATTGGGGACCATGAATTAACCAGTTTTTATCGAGTTAAAGATGACAAAAACCCCGAAAATCGCGTCTTAATTGATCCAGTTTATACCGCCGCTCCAGTCCACTTAATTGATTCGATGATGAACGATTTGTTCTCTTTCATTCAGAACGGAAAAAGTAGTGGCTTAATCAAAAGTATCGCCGCTTATTACTATGTAAATTACATTCGCCCATTCCCTTCCTACAATGACGAAATCGCCCTATTGATCATGAAATCTGTCTTAGCACATACTGGTCTTTCTGAACTAGGTGTTCTATTACCTCTCGAATCGCTTCTAAACGAAAAACAAGATGTCATTGCTCGCCTTCTCGTTGAAGTGCAAAAAACCAATGATTTGACATACTTCATCAATTTCGCCATTCCTTATATCAGCGACAAATGCGAAAAAGTTCTCGATTACATCGCCAATCGCAATAGTGAAGAGATGAAAAAAGACTATTATCGTATCGAAGAAGTTCATGCTGAAACAGTGAAACCTTCCATCGAAACTAAAGAAGAACCGATTGTTGAAAAAGAGTCCCTTCCTAAAGAACAAATATTCACTAAGCCAGAACTTAAGCAAAAGGAAACTGTTGTTAAATCTGTTGAAAAGAGCGAACCTAAACCAAGCGAAAAAGAAGAGGTGCGCGAAGTCTTAGCTGAAAAAATTGCTGTCAGTTATATTCCGCCAGTTTTAGATGAAAAACAGGCTTGCCGTTTAGAAGAACATCTTCTAGAATTAGATCCTTCTCTAAAAAGAAACGAAGCGAAGTTTTATGCTCGTCACTGCACATTGGGGAAGAAATATACGATTGCTCAATGCAAGAAGGCGCTTGGCTGTGCATATGAAACAGCAAGAACATCTATGGACCATTTAGTGGAATTAGGGTATTATCGTAAAGAAATGGTGAAAAACAAAAATGTTTACACGCCTATTCCTCGCAACTAGAA
>JAEZUH010000108.1 GCA_023443485.1 Bacillota bacterium
GTCCTAGTCTTTCTCATTATTACGACACAACAAGGGCTAAGGATTTATATTACTCTTCTTCCCTACCTAATATTTCTTTTAATATCCCCTCTGCTCTTTATCAAAATTATGGCGTTTACAAAAACGCTGCTTCTATTACTCCTAGTGTCGGTTCAGTTGAATTCTAGGAGGTGCCTTTTATGTCAAAGAAAAAGTCACCTTCTTCATCGACCGGTACAAAAATATTTATTGGATTCGCTGCCATTCTTTTACTTGGAACAGGAATTTTAGCTTTAACCAAGATTCCTTTCGATTCTGGAACTGGCGGAGGAGGAGACACTCCGATTGTCGACAATAATGGGACTCCAACCGCGATAATAATCAATGAAACGCCGATTATATTTTAGAAAGGATGGTTAACATGTTACCTCAACTAATTGCTTTATGCCTTGCCAGCACTCTTATACCATCTGGAGCCATCATGTACAATGCGGCTGATTCGATGATAAAAGAAAATCATTATCAAGCTGTTAATCCACAAAACAGCGATCCGTTAGAAGATCTCATGGTTGTGGATGAATTTAAAAACAAATATCTTTTTGGCGCTTATCTATCTGATCCGTTAGTGGATAATTTTGATGTAATAGCAACCTTGGAATATGGATACACGATCGATGGAGCATATAATTTGTATATATATGTTTTTAATCAAAGCGGTGTTGAAAATGACTATAACTTTGCGTTTAGTGGAAATCGAATTGAGATATTTAATGAAAGTACAGGCTCATATGAGCATGCTCCTATTAAATATGTCTCTATAAGTTCAGACAAGAAGTTCATTAAATATCGTCTTGATGTTTTAGAACAAGATTACACCCGCGATGATGGAGCAAGGCAATACGGAATCGTTGGTATTGAAATTGCCTCAATTAAGAATTCTCAAAATTTAACCTGGCAACTTCATGATTACGAAGTTGGTCATTCTTGGGTATGGACAGGATTTGAATCCAATCTCCAAGTTGATTATGCATCGGATTTTGATTATCTTTCCTTAGATGTAAATGTTGGCGCTTATCAAACAGGATCAAGCGACTATTCGGACTATGCAAAAAATAATTTATATTATGCATATTTCTCAGTTCCACAAACATTCGCTGGAGAGGAATACTCTTTATACTCAGTTCATGCTGATTACTATGACTTTGATTTATCAAAGAAATTTGCCGCTGTAATTGATGAACACGATTATGAATTTTACTATGATTTATGGAATCAATATGCAGCTGATGATAGTAACCTTGATGCCGAAGAAAGAACAGTTGTTCAAAATTACTATGATGAAGAAAATGGTTATAAAAATTTTATTGCTCGATATTTTTTCTATCCTTACTACGATAATGTCGATTATAAACACTTTGAATACCAAGTAAACGATTTCCCAAAGATTATTAAAAGCTTCAGCGAGGAACCGTATTCTGCTGATCCACAGCCGGCTCCTTACTTTATTAATATAGACTCAGTCGATGAAACGGTTCCATTCTCAAGAGTAGATCAATATTTAGATATCGATAAAGCAGAACAATTTAGTGGTCAATTAAGAGAAGATGTCTATAGAAATATTCACTACACATCTGACAAGAATCCAATAAACGATGCGACTTATGTCGATTGGGATTTGTTGTCTTACGGAGATACACATAATGACTGGGAGAAATGGTGGTCAAAGAACTTCCACGGAACTGATGTCTCATTATCCTCGGTCAGAGATATTCCTTGCATTGAAAAAATTGGTGTTGATGTTCTAACTAACTCAGACATCACTAATGAAGAAAAATACTATGTCGATAATGCTGATTTAGGACCATTAAAAGCATATTATGCCTTAGCATCAGCAGAGATTAAAAATACATATATGTTTAGATTCAACGCTAATATATATGAATCCAGAGATCTTTATTGGTATTATGTTCCTTCGCTTGGCAGAAATCATGCTGGATACATCGTTACGAAATATAACGTTGCGATTGACTTTGACATCATTGATTTAACTTTCATAAACGATTATGAAGAACTATTACAAATACCCGTGGTTGCTGATCCGCATAACGTTGGCTCAGACTTAACTCCTCCAAACCCAAATACTCCTCCTTGGTGGATTTATTTGCTCATTACAATTCTTATTCTTGTTGCTGCAATATGGCTAATCAGCAAATTATCGCCAATGATTACTGCTGCGAACACAGCTAGCACTAGCTATGAGACAAAGAAGCTTAATCGCAGCATTAGCAAGAGCAATAAAACTAAGTCAACAAAAACAAAGTCCTCTAGTAGTAAATCGCGGAGGAAATAATGTATGGATGAAACCAATAAAAAGGTCCATCCGCTTAAAAAGATTTTAGCTATGGTGGTTATTGCCGTCACAGTTATTCTTTGCGCCTATTTTGTTCGTTCATGCGATCAAACAATTAGTAGCATTACCGCAGAGGATCTAATTGGATGCACTTATTTCTCAAAAGAAAACAACTACATCGTCAATTTTTACACTGAAAATACAATGAATTATGTCAATTCAAAGAAAGATGAATTTCTTCTTCTAAACTATGAATTCAAAGAAAATGTCGTTTTCGTTTCAGACGAAGAAGTGGAAATGACTTTTGTGATTGTTGACCAAAACACAATTCTTTATCAACAACTTAATAAATTTTTATTTTTAATGGAGTAAACTATGAAAACAAAATTAAAAACACACGTCTACGACATTATAATTATATCTTTGATGAGCATTATTGGAATTCTAAGTGTTTTTCATATCAACAGTCATTTGGTTTTTTGGAACGCATTAAAAGCTTTAATCGATTCCTTAGTTTTCTATGGAAAAAGTCTTTTTGCAAACGAACCATTGAGCCGCTCAGGAGTTAGCTTTTTAATTTTCGATGAGAACCTTGCGAAAGCTTTGCTGCCGCTTGATTTCGAGGTCTTTGGTCATCGATTTATTGCTACATTTGAACTATTGGTCAATCCAGATAATATCGTGCTTAGTTGGGGCTCGTTTTTGGTATTCTTGACAAACTTTTCTAGAATTGCGCTTATTATTGCCTTACCTTTCTTATTATTTGCTCTCGCATACCACTTTATTATATTTAAAAAGAACACACGCCCAGGCGATTACAAATCAAAGCCAGTTAAATTCATTGAAAAAACCGGTTATAAAGTTGGCAGACCAGTAATGCTTTTTTTAAAGAATTTCTTTTCAAAATGGAAGAAAAATAAGTGGTATAAGTGGATTACAATATGTCTTTTAGCCTATAACATCAACGTATTTTCAATGATTCTATTGTTTCTAGCCTGCTACTTCTATTTTATTTTTTCCTTTGATTTCCTAGCACTTTATTTTCTAGTATTAAAAATCCTTATTTGTTTATCAGAATTAATCCGGCCAGTATTTTACCCAGCGTGGATTGTCTTCACCATTGGTCTAATTACCTACATTAAAATTCTCCTAGGGAGAAGAAAGCTTAAAGATCTCTTGGACAAAGATATAAAAATCGTTAAGTCTGCTGGGATGTCTATCATGACAATAGGAGTTCCAGGGACAGGAAAAGATTCTTGTAATATAATTATGGCTTTTATTGAGCAGCACATTCTTAGAACTACGGCTATCGATCTATTGTTTGAAATCAGACATGAGTTTCCAGACTTCAATTGGCGGGCCATTGAAGAGATGATTGAAAAGAAGATGTCAGATCCAATTAAAGAGAATCAGTTCATGAACAAGGTTCAAGTCGAGGACCATTTTCGCTCCTGGATCGAACGCGAGAGGTTCTGGGAAGAAAAGAAGGATTTGCTTGGTTATTCGCTAAAAAAGCAAAGAATTCTATTCTGGGATGGTCTTAAACAAGAATCAATAATTGAAGCTATTTATGACTATGCTCAAATTTATTACATCCTAATTAGTAAGCTCTTAGAATCTAACTATTCAATCCGAGTAGATAAAGCTGTCGAAATAACCGGCCACTTTCCAACTTATAAATGGGATCCGTTAAAGACTAATCCTCGAAATTTGGATTCTTTTCATCGCTCAACACCGTTTGATTTCAACGAAATGCGCATAATCAAGCCGGTAGTGGATGAGAATAATCCAGATTCTCAAACAGTGCTTTTTGATGCAGGAATTATGATGATATCTGAATACGAAAAAGAACGAGGCAATAGATATACTAATCAATCTCGTACCTTTGATACTACTAGTCCATCTCAAGATGGTACGCCTGTCTTTAACGCTCTTATCAGACATTTAACAACAGTGCGACATCACTGCTTTGGACGCATTATTATGAATGGGCAAGATTTAAATACCTTGTCTGGCCGAGAAATTAAAATGGTTGAAACAGTTATGTTCATTGCTCCGGAAAAAAGAAAGCTTAAAACTGCGTTACCGCTCTTTTGGCTTGAAAATACTATTCTGGAATGGGCGAACGAATTCTTTACAGTGAGAGACATAAAATACTCAGAATTACGAAATGATAAGAGTGTCTATTCATGGATCGTGGCCAAGGCTGCGTCATTCTTTGGATGGATTAATCGATTGATAAATAGTAACTTCGGTTATGAAAGCGTCCCTCTTACAATGTCTGGGGCTAATTTAGATGGGAGCCAGGTTAACAAAGGCCAGGGAATGTTCAATCTGATTCACAAAATACCTTACTCGGATGTTTATTATACAGATATTAATAAAGAGTATTGGAAAAAAGCCAAGATAATGGCCGTGTCCGGAATCAATCAACGCCCAGAATTCAGCGGGCCATTAGCCACTGCGGAAGAATTAAAAAGCATGCATGGTTATCTTCCTGCAGAGTTGGCATTAGCCGCTGAGAATCTAGAGAGTAGAATCACACAGATCAGAGCATTACACAAAGAAGAAAAAACTAATGACAAAGAAGAAAGCGGTCACTAAGGCCGCTTTTAATTAGGCCGTTAAAAATCGCGCGAATTTCGCTACGCGAAATAGATTTTATTCATAAGGATAAATCCTTATTAAAAAATAAGACATTCAGCTATTGCTTTTCTTAAAAGAAAAAGCATAGCAAAAGAATATATACGAGGGGGATTGGAGCCATAATGAGGTTATAGAGGACTATGTATGTTGTGCTATCAATAGTGGTCACAAAGGAAAACAAAAAGAGTTTAATCAAACGAGGATTGACAAACACCAATAGCACTATTATTTTTTAACAAAATAATACGAAATAGCAAAGAAGACTACGACCTTTTAAAAAATGAGGATGACAATTCCTCTTAGCCGCACCAAAGAATATTATACCAGTATCAACATTTCCTTAAGTTGGTGCTGGTGTTTTTTTATGCTTTTTCGCAAAGCATCTAACTTGCTTTTATTCTTATTAAAAAGTTATCATTTTTATATAAAAAGGGGATGAAAGAAATGAAAGAGAAACGAAAAATAGTCATCATTGGAGGAGTCGCGGGAGGAATGAGTTTTGCTAATCGCTATCGCCGCTTAAATATTGATGATGAAATTATTGTTTTTGAAAAAGGACCTTATGTCTCTTTTGCTAATTGCGGACTCCCTTATTTTATGTCGGGAGAAATCAATAGCCGATCTCGACTATTAGTCGCTCGAGAAGATGATTTGGTCAAGAGATTTAATCTTATAATTCGCTCCAATAGTGAAGTCGCTGATATTAACCCTCAAAAGAAAATAATTACATATTTTAAGGATGGTCAATCACTTGAAGAAAGTTATGACAAATTGGTCATATCGACCGGAGCAAAACCAATTACACCAAACATCGATGGTATTAATACGATTCCTCATTTTGTTTTAAGAAATATTCCCCACCTAGATGAGATCATGAAATATATTAAAGAGCATAATCCAAAAAGTGTCTTAATTATTGGAGCCGGTTTTATTGGGCTTGAAGTCGCTGAGAATCTTGTCAAGAAGGGACTTGAAGTCACTATCGTTGAAAAGGCTCCTCAAGTACTTGGCCCATTTGACCCTGAAATGGCTTCCTTTGCAGAAGAATCATTAATCAAAAATAGTGTTAAAGTATTTATTGATAATGAGATAATCAAAATTGATCACAATAAAGTTTTATTAAAGAATGGTGAACAACTGATAATCGATTTCATCATCGCTTCAATCGGAGTGCTTCCTGACACCGAATTAGCCACAAAAGCTGGTTTAAAGCTCGGAATTAAAGGGGGAATCGTTGTTGATGAGCGATATTGCACATCTGATCCAAACATATATGCCGTTGGAGATGCAATTATTGTAAAGAATCAAATCAATAATCAAGATGCGCTCATATCTTTGGCTTCTCCAGCTAATAGACAAGGCCGCCAATTAGCGGATATCTTAAGTGGCTTACAAGTTACTAATCGCGGCTCAATCGGAACCGCAATAGTCAGAGTTTTTGATAGAACTCTAGCCTCAACTGGCTTGAATGAAAGACAATTAAAAGGTCAAAATTATAGAGTAATACATCTCCAAGCTAATGATCATGCTGGCTATTATCCAGGAGCCACCCTCATTGACCTAAAAGTCATTTTTGATCCAGATACAGAGATGATCTTAGGAGCCCAAGCTGTGGGACAAAATGGTGTCGATAAACGAATTGATATTATCTCAACTGCTATTAAGGCAAAGATGAAAGTAACTGATTTGCAAGAACTTGAGTTAACCTATGCCCCACCATTTAGCAGCGCGAAGGATATCGTAAATCTCGCTGGTTATGTCGCTCAGAATGTCATCCTTGGTTTGTCAAAGACTTACCAATGGTATGAGGTAGAAAAATTAAAAGAAGAAGGAACGCTATTCCTTGATGTGCGAAGTGAATTAGAGCGACTCTCTCATGGATATATTGAAGGGTCAATTAATATTGATATCAGTGAGTTATATCAAAGATATCATGAGATACCCAAAGATCGAAAGATCGTTGCTTATTGTGAATCTGGAACAAGAAGCTATAATGCTGAACGCATTTTAAGAGCTCACGGATATGATGTTTATAATCTCGACGGCTCTTATGGAATTTATGGAAGAATGGAAAGAAAATAAATATGTTTGCAACAATTACAATGATGGAATTTGAACAAGCCATCAAAAAAGAAAAAGCTAATGTCATTGATGTTAGAGAAGATTATGAATTTATAGAAGGGCACATCCCCGGTGCTCTTAATCTACCGATGTCTACTTTTTTAAAGAACATTGATCAATTAGAAAAGTATAGTCACTACTACGTAGTCTGCTATTCAGGAGCCCGCTCTGACGTAGCGGCTCGTTATCTTGATAAGCAAGGCTATAATGTCACCAATATCTTAGGTGGCATGAGTGTCTATAAAGGACAATTAGAAATTTAATCTAGCCTGGTGCTATTAATTAACAATTAACTATTTATGTAAACCCCCAAAATGTGTGGGGGTTTGCTTTTATTAGGCAATAGAGTATAATCGGTTGCGGTTGATTCGTTAGATTAACTGGAGGATATCACAGTGGATTTTTTTAAAAATATTATTCGCTTCTTTTCATTAGGAATGGATACTCCCCCTAGTTATGGATGGTTCCATTTGCTTTTTGTTGGTTTGTTGATTATTGCTTGTATCGGAGCGATTGTTCTTGCTAACCGTCATCACAATGAAAAGACATTGCGTATTGTTCTACTTGTCTGCGGCGGAATTATGATTCTATTTGAAATATATAAGCAGTTAATCTTTACATTCAGATTAGATGCAAGTAACAATCTCATTGTTGATTATCAATGGTATGCCTTTCCTTTGCAGCTTTGCTCGACTCCAATGTATGTCATGATTATTGCTGGTTTATTGAAACCAAGCAAAATTCGTGATTCATTATTCGGTTATCTTGCCTTATTTGGCCTATTTGGCGGTCTTGTTGTCTTTGCCTATCCAAATGACGTTTTCACTCCCATAATTGGCATCAATATTCAAACTATGCTTCATCACGGATTACAAATAGTAGTGGGTGTTTTCTTACTCACTTATTATCGTAAATCATTGAATCTTCAATTCTGGCTTGGAAGCTTTGTAACTTTTAGCATTTTTCTTTTGATAGCGTTAAGCTTGAACTACATCGTTCCATCATTTGTTAATGAAACATTCAATATGTTTTACATCAGTCAAAAATTTGGAAATCACCTCCCCGTTCTCACTAATATTTATGCCAGCGTGCCTTATCCAGTGTTTTTATTGACTTACGCATTGGGATTCTGTTTTATTGCTTCAATATTTTATTGGATTGGCTTTGGAATAAATAAAGTTTGCCACGTTGTTCATCAAAACTACCTTAGGACGTTAAAAACGAACCAATAATATGACCAAAAGAAGGGATGTATTAACAACTGTCTATATTTCCCTTTTTCTTATTGCGGAAATAGTTTTATTTTCATTCATTGAGTTTGTTCCTTTCACCAAGAATGTCTATATTCTTGAATATATTGGGATTAGTTTGTGTTTTATCACTGGATTAATTGTCTTTTTAAGAAAGAGAACAAATTTCAATTTATTCATCATGTTAGCTTTATTTTTTACTCTTATCGCGGATACATTTCTGGTTCTACTCAGTCCTCAACTAAACTTAACTTTTCAAAGTTTAGCGATGACTTCTTTTAGTCTCTGCCAAATCTGCTATCTTGTGGCCATTCAATTGGTGAAGAAATCAAAGAGAGAGCTATGGATTAATTTAGCTATTAGAGCCGTACTGCTTATTGTTCTTGAAGTAGTGGCATTAGTTGTTCTTCAGCCTTCCTTTAATTATTTGGTATTCATTTCCTTATTCTACTTCTCTCAACTACTGGTCAATATCGTCTTTAGTTTCATTCATGTCCGTTCCCATCTTTTCTTGGCCCTTGGCCTATTGCTGTTTTTGGGGTGTGACTTCTTTATTGGTTTGGGTTATTTAGCTGATATTTTGCAGCTGCCTTCTGATCATTTCATCAATAGTCTTCTCTCTGTTAATTTCAACTTTGCTTGGCTCTTTTATTTGCCTTCGCAAGTTTTGCTTTCCTTGAGTGGATTTTTCTCTATTGCCCGGAGACATAAACTCACTGTCTAGGAATAGATTGTATATAATTATAATTACTGCGCTTGTAGCTCAGTTGGATAGAGTGCAACCCTCCGAAGGTTGAGGTCATGCGTTCGAATCGCATCAAGCGCGCCAACAAAAATGAAATTATCCCCTTTAATTTGGACTATTAGACCAAACTATCAAGGGAATTTTCTTTTTATGAGCGTTTAAAAAGGCGATAAGCGATCACTTTGCTATACTAAAAAAGAAAGAAGGTAATGAATTATGATTTATGACTATATTATGAAAGATTACAAAGGACAAGAAGTCCCATTATCAAATTTTAAAGGCAAAGTTTTGCTGATTGTAAATACCGCCACAAAATGTGGCTTTACTCCTCAATATGATGAATTAATGGAGCTCTATAAGAAATACAACGATAAGGGATTTGAAATTCTCGATTTCCCTTGCAACCAATTTTTAAAACAAGCTCCCGGAACTTCCGAAGAAATTCACGATGCTTGTGTGCTGACTTGGAGAATCAAGTTCACTCAATTTGAGAAGATTAATGTTAACGGTAAGAACGAGCACCCTCTCTACCGATATCTAAAAGACAACTCACCAGTTGAGCCAGGCAAGAAAATCGCTTGGAACTTCACGAAATTCCTCGTAGATCGTAATGGCAATATAGTTAATCGTTATGAGCCACCATTTAAGCCCTTAGCGATTGAAGCAGATATTTTAAAATTATTAGGATAAAAGAAAAGGCTAGATCAATATTTGGTCTAGCCTTTTCGAGGGGGGGATTTATTCCACGATGATGAAGTCAACTATTTCTTCTTGAGTTAGTTCATCGATACTAATGACTTTCTCAAAGAGAATGTGGGCTTCAGTGACACCGTCAGAATACTTAACATCAAGGTATTCTTTACCTTCCGCGAATATTTGTTCAATGAAATAGACCTTATCGTCTAATCTGAGTTTGATTTCAGCGTTTTCGTCGACCTCTTCTTCAACCTTCAAGCAGTAAGAAGTGATTACTGTTTCTCCATCAAAGATCGTGTAACGAATTCGGGATTCAGTTCCATCTTCTTCGACTTCTGTATCTTGCATCGCCTTGACATAAAATCCTGTGTCATTGAAGAGTTTGAAATGAACCTTCGTTTCATATTCATCTTCTTCAAATTCTTCTTTAACCAAAGAAGTGAAATTATAGGTCGCATCTTCAGAGACGAGAATTCCTTCCAGCCAAGTCTTACTTTTAATGTCGCCGTTTTGTTGACCGTAGCCAGATCCGTTATGAGATTCTTCTGGTTCGATCTCGTCTTCAGTTTCATCTTCAGTCTCTTCTAAGTCATGATCAATGGTTTTCGCCTGGTTATAAAACAGAGAATATGAAGAGGTGTTAGCGAAAATATCTGTGTATGTGACTAAAAGGCCATATTCATAAGCTTCTTGAGGAGACTCAATAACTAAAGTAGTGACCCCGGTTTGATTAGTTAAGATGGTGTCAACTTGACCAAGAATTGATTTAATGTCATCAATTTCTTGCTCAGCTAAGTTTACGGCCTGATCAGATAAAAGCGCTCTTTTCAACGCTGCTGATGCTTGCGGCGTATTTAAAAGGGACAAAGTAGATAGTGACTGGGAAGCAATTTTTTCATTAGCTACTGAACTCAGTGGTAAATCAAAAGAAGAAGTACAACCGGCCATAGCCATTGCGCCCATAATTAGTAAAGAGGATGCCAATAATTTTGTTTTCATAGTTTTTCCTTCTTGGTTCTACTAGTAAATACAAACTGGCAAAGCTTTTATTGGATATTTTTTATAATTGTCTCTTGAAGCTTCGTTTCTGTATAAATAATTGAGTTTGAATAGATTGTAAGGTTAATTATTCCACTATAAGTATCTGTTCCATTCTCATATTCATAATTCATTCGATAGTTATTTTCTTCAGCTTTTCTGACTTTATAGGAAAAATTTTTATTTTCTTCTTCGACATCGATATCTAATGTGAGACCATTCCCTTTTCCCTTGAGTTCAATTTCGACAGATTTGATTTCCTCTCCATTTTCCACATAAGTATATTCATATGAATATCGATTTGGTTTCGTGCTGTATTCAATTTCGAAACTCGTATCTTCATCCAAATTAATGGCGATTTCGACTTCTTTTTTATTTGTGTAAATGTTTTGTTCAATATCAAAATCGACTTGATACACATCAGAATCACCAATATGCAATTCTCCTAAATATTGGCCTTCTTCTCCAACAAAACCATCACTGTAATAAAAGTGAATTGATTCTTCAATTAACATTTGATATTGATAAGTGCCATAATCTTCAACAAATGTTCCGTTGGTAATCTGGTATTGAATTTCGCTTCCTTTAGTTAAAAGAGAAGTATATAGTTCGTAGTTTTGATGATATTTGTTCACGACTTCTTCGAACTCTTGCAAAGTGATAGGCTTTTTGCCCTCTTCATCACTTGTGAAAAGCGATTTACATTTGAGAGATTTAACTAAAGAAGGCGTGTTAGTGACATATGATAATAAGTTAACCCCCGTATATAATTCAAAAGCAGCTTGCAAATGATGATCATTAATGATGACTGGGGTGGAAGAATCTGGATTATTTAAAATAACAGCAACAGCTGCAACTGAGGAGCATACCAGGGCGACAGAAGAAAAACCAATCGATAAAGAAAACCACAATGAAGATTTCTTCTTCGTTTTTGTATCCAATTGCATCGGAGCCATTTTTTGCTTTTCAAAGGCTGACAAAATCATCTCTGAAGTAGTGGTTATTTTTACTTCTTCAAAAGACTTTTTGATTCTTGATTCATCATTTAGTCTCATAAATATTTTTCAGTCCTTTCTGCAACTTTTTAATCGCGTTGTTATAGGCCCATGTAATGGTACCTATTGGCTTATGCAGTAGAGTGGATATCTCTTGGTGAGTATATTCTTCCACTGCCTTGAGATAGAATATGCGGAACTCTTCTGGCTTAAGGAGATCCTTAATCTTTGTGATAAGCTCATCTTCCTCAACTGAGTATTTCTGATTGACTCCCACAGTTTCCTCAAATATCTCATTCAAAGGAACCTGTCGAGTACTTGTCCTTAAATAATTGAGTGACAAATTCTTTGAAATGGTTAAAAGATAAGCGAGAATTGGTTGAGAATTATCGATGTTCTCAGCGGATTGTAGAAAAGCAACATAAGTATCTTGTAAAAGATCTTCCGCGGCTTCATGATGTTTGACATAACTATAAATGTTAAAGAAGATAACTCGTTTGGTGGCTTCGTAAAAAGGATCAAAACTAGACATTTGGCCACATTTAATTTGTTCGACCAAATTTGTTAGCTCCTTATTAGTTATGTTCATAAATAAATACCAAACAAACTTCCCTTTTATTGGATTATATTGCACCTATGGTTAAAACAACAAACTAAATGCGCATTTTATGACCCTTCTATCAATAAAAATTGATTGAGTTTTTCCTTATTCTTTATATAATAATCACAGCGCACTAACGCCCGCGTGGTGAAATTGGTAGACGCAATGGACTCAAAATCCATCGGTT
>JAEZUH010000114.1 GCA_023443485.1 Bacillota bacterium
TGTACATCTTAAAACAGATTGTTGAGATGATGGATGTAACTAGCCCTACTATTAATAAAATTAATAAAGATATAATAGCGAGCGTTTTCCACTTACTAAATTCTAATCTAGTTCCAAACCATCTCCAGCTCTTTTTAGACTGCTTTAAAAACGTTTGAAGAATATCGTTTTGAGTTGGTTTAGGTTGAGTGGCGTTGAGAGCAACTGTTTTAGGTTGAACTGATTGCCTTTTTAAATTTTGTATTTCTTTTTCTAATTCAGTAATTCTATCATCTGAATCACTCACTTGGGTTTTAAAACCGGTGATCTCGTTTAAAAGCTCAGCCTGATTAGCTGAAATATCGTCTAGCATCCCAAATAGATTTCTCTCGTCTGGCATATTTATTATTTTATCTTATTAGATATTTCTCTTAAATGATATTAAAAACACATGTTATCACTTACAACCCTAGATATAGGCTATCTCTTGGTATAATTACTTAATACAAAATTGTATTAAGTAAAAGTGCAATTCATGGGTCATGTCTTTATTCAAAAATATGGTTTTTTATTAAAAATAAATGGGTTTTATTTCTTTAAAATCAAGCCAACGATTGTTTCCACGTGGCTAGTGAATGGAAACATATCCACCGGTTGAACAAAGGTGACTTCATATTTCTTTTTGAGGAATTCAATGTCTCTTGCTAATGTCTCTGGGTCACAGGAAATATAAATTATTTGTTTTGGTTTACGAGACAACAAAGATGATAGGAAGTTTTCATCGCTACCTTTACGAGGTGGATCCATGATGACGATATCTAATTGATTGGGGTATTCATTAATGAATTTGCCCGCATCATCTTCAAAGAACTCGATATTCTTTACTTGATTGTTTTTCGCGTTCTCTATCGCATTTAAATGAGCTTGATGAGATATTTCAACAGAGATAACCTTTTTCGCTCTCTTGGCGGCGATTAGGCCGATTGTGCCCACTCCTGAGTAGGCATCAAGGACTACTTGGTCACTCTTAATGTCAATTAAATCTAATGCTGTCTTATATAAGACTTCAACTTGGACAGGATTGACTTGAAAGAAGCTTGAAGCCGAAATATTAAAAGTCAGGCCCAGGATGTCGTCTTTAATGAATCCTTTGCCATACAATACCTTTTCTTTTGTGCCTAGTATGACGTTCGTGTGCCTGCTATTGACATTCTCCACCACTGTGGTGATTTCAGGATGAAGTTTAATTAGCTCATCAATGAAGTTACGTTGACCGGGAAAATTCATCTCCGTGGTCACGAGGACCACCATGAGTTCTTCATAGTGATAACTAGTTCTGATTAAGACATAACGAAGTAAACCAGTTCCGTTATCTTCGTTATAGATTGTTAATCGATGTTTCTTTAACAAATCTTTAATCGTTCTTAAAATAGGGGCGGCTTTT
Organism: Bacillota bacterium; assembly: GCA_023443485.1. Lineage (GTDB taxonomy): Bacteria > Bacillota_I > Bacilli_A > RFN20 > CAG-826 > JAAYDH01. Next base: position 1,424 of record JAEZUH010000114.1, read on the forward strand.
TTATTCTCAATCATGCATTCATCAACAGGGATGATTTCATGGCTGTTTTCCTTATAGAAACCATAGATAATATTGCCAAATCTATCTTTGCCAAAGGGCATTTGAACTTTATTCCGATAATGGTATGGCTCTTTCATACCTATACATGGTTTAACCGCTACATTCTCAATATGAGCAATGCGTTTAATGGCGTTTTCCACTCTTTTAGTCTTAATTGCTAATTGAGCGGAATAAGCGAGCTGTTGATATTGGCAGCCACCACAGGCGGTACAAATCTTACACTTTGGTTGAATACGGTCTTTGCTCATTGTTAACAGTTTTGACACTTTACCAAAATAGACACCCGCTCGTTGATATAAGATTCTGATTTCAGCTTCTTCTCCCATGAAAAGACCATCGACAAAAATAATGTCTCGACCATTTTTAACGACACCTTTACCTTCGGAAGATATATCTAAGCATTTACCTTTAACAATTCTTTGTGACATTTTTTACACCATCTCATCAATCAATAAGATTAACATTATTTTTCTTACATGTATCTAAGATATTACGCTGCCATTTTTTAGGAAGTGATGAAAGCAGGGCGCTTAATTCGTTTTTGCTTTTTTCACTAGAATTGATATACGAAAGAACATGTTTGATAGATTCTATATCTTTCTCTTTTTTATCTCCTCTTCTATTGTTAATTAGCAATTTTTGAAGAACGTAAGCTGAGGGGGAAATGATTTTTAGTTTCAAATTGGCATAATCGACTTCGATATAATTTTTGGTAAAAAAGTCAACGTAAGAGATTGATTCTGCATAAATTTTGGTGTTGCCCAATTCAACACAAGACAAACCTTTTCTATTTATTTTTGTCAAAAATTCAATTTCAAATCCATCAGGAGAAATAAAAGTTGTTTTATTTGTTAATGTGTCGTGACTCAAATCATAGTTCTCGCGATGAAAAGAATTAATTAAGTAACTATTACCCTTAATCATTTTTGTGTTTGGGACAAAAAAGTCAACATCGGTAGTTCTTATTAAGGGAATAAAATTCTCAAAAACTTTTTTATAAAATAAAAGACACCATGATCCGATAAGAATTACGTCTTTTAAAAGACCTACTTCATTCATGATTTGTAAAATTGCGCCTAATTGTTTTTCGTTATCAATCATAAGCTTTGTATGCTCTTCTTATCTTTTCCAATTCTCTTTTAGCAATGGATAGGTTGTTTTTAATTCTTTTATATTCCTTGCTCGCCTCGATTTCTTTATCTACTTTATTAGATCTAATATTGCCCAAATATTCCGAAATAACTTTTTTCCCTTCTTTTCTTTTTCGATAAACAAAAGAAGAGTTCCCTATTGGCTTAATAAAAATTGTTCCCCTCGGAAGTTGAGAAAGCATTGTTTCATAAGCTTTGATGTTTTTTTCAAGCCTTTGAATTTCTTCTAATAAGACATTTTGTAAGACTGACATAGGTATCCTCTTCATATATAGTATCATATTGTACAACTTTTTCAAGTTTTGATAATAAAGGTTGTACAATTTTAGTTGTTAAAAAGAGACCAGCACATACTGATCTCTTAAATTTAGTTATTCTATCTCTTCAACATCATCTCTTGGATGGCAGAGACTTCAACTTCATTGTCTAAGCGAGGGAATAATTGTTCGCCTTTTTGGACTTTGACATTTCCGATAACTCCGAAGTGATAGATGTTCTCGTATTTTCTTAACTCTTCACTCAATCCAAGTTGATCGAACAACTTATCGCTGGCGGTAACAAGGACTGGTTTCAAGAGCATGCCTGCGACGAAGATAGTGTTGGCTAAGTGATTCATCACACTAGCTAAATCTTTTTGCTTTTCAGGATCTTTCGCTAATGCCCAAGGAGTGGTTTCATCGATATATTTATTGGCTCTCATAACAATTTCGTTTGCTGTAATAATCGAATCGGTAATCTTTAAATCATCTAAATAAGTTTCATAATTCTTAATCGATTTTTCGCAAATTCCTTCTAAATCGCCATCAAATGCAGTGATTTTGCCTTGATACGCCGGAATCACTCCATCGAAGTACTTGTTAATCATGCTGACTGTACGGTTAAGTAAATTACCTAAGGAGTTCGCGAGGTCCATATTGATTCTCTCGACGAATTGCTCGGGAGTGAATTGACCATCTTGACCAAAAATTACTTCTCTTGCCAAATAGTATCTCACCGCATCGACTCCATATCTTTCAATTAAAGGGAATGGATCGACAACATTGCCTTTGGATTTGCTCATCTTGCCATCTTTCATCATCAGCAAACCATGAATGAATTCACGGTCAGGAAGACGAAGGCCGAGAGACATTAAAAACATCGGCCAGTAGATGGCGTGGAAGCGAGTGATGTCCGCTCCAAGAATATGAATAGTTTCGGATTCTGGATCTTGCCAAAACTTTTCAAACAATTCAGGATGGTCACTATCGTATCCTAACGCGGAGATATAGTTGGTTAAAGCATCAAGCCAAACGTAGACGACATGTTTAGGATTTTCCTTCACGGGGATACCCCATGAGAATGAAGTACGGGAAACACAAAGGTCTTCTAGACCTGGTTTTATAAATGTATTGATCATCTCATTCTTGCGAGATTCAGGGATGAGGAATTTAGGATTTTCATCATAGAATTTCAAAAGTTGATCAACATATTTGGAAGTCTTAAAGAAATAAGCTTCTTCTTCGGCAGTTTGAACTTCACGATGACAATCAGGGCAGAGGTGCTGTTCGCCAACTTGAGTTTCAGTCCAGAAAGCTTCACATTCTTTGCAATACCAGCCTTCGTATTTACCGAGGTAGATATCGCCTTTCTTTAACATAACGCTGAAGATGTCTTGCACCACTTTAGTGTGTCTATCTTGAGTAGTGCGAATAAAATCATCATTTGAGATGTCTAAGGCTTCCCAAAGTTTATAAAAGCCTTCGACTATGCCATCGACAAACTCTTGAGGAGTCTTACCCGCTGCTGCGGCGTTCTTCTCAATCTTTTGTCCATGTTCATCCGCTCCAGTCAGGAAACGGCATTCAAAACCTCTCAATCTTTTGTAGCGAGCAAAGATATCAGTTAAAGTCGTGCAATAAGCATGTCCGATATGAAGCTTCGCACTGGGATAATAGATTGGGGTTGTGATGTAAAATCTTTTTTTCATGGCAAATGAGCCTCCTAAAATAAAACCGGCTTAAACCGGCTTTTATTTACTTATTTCTTAGTATCTTTGTCTAAGTTGTATTTGCGGTTGAAACGATCAACACGGCCATCAGCTTGAACAAATCTTTGCTTGCCGGTGTAGAATGGGTGGCAATTGGAACAAGTATCAACTTTGATTTCCTTGAGAGTGGTTCCCACTTCGAAGGTTGTACCGCAGCTGATGCATGTCACTGTCGCGCGATGTGTTTCAGGGTGAATTCCTTTTTTCATAACTTTTTTCTCCTTCCGCCTTGGACCATATGTCGCCCAAAGTAAGTTTGCTTTTAGATACTATCATATCTATGAATGGAATATCAAACTTTTTGTGTTTACTACTCTTTAGATTTTTGAATCAGCAATAGAATATTCGCCGGAATCGCCAGTCCAGAAACAAGAAGACTAATAATGCTCAGGGCTTTTGTGGCACTTAAAGCGTCTGTTCTTGCATAGTTGATGAGTTGAAGCACTACGATTGCCAAAACAATTATAATGACAGCCCCTAACAACAGGTGGGCAATGAGACGGAACTTTTTAATGATAATGACATGAGAAACAAAGCTGAAAGCATCAATGATCACAAAAACGAGGACAAAATTAAGAACTCCAATGGTAATACTTAAAACGCTTCCTGCTTGGATGTTGATGACACCATAATAACAAGATGTAACCAATAGAGCTAACAGCGGCAAGAAGGCTCCTGGATAGCGATGAAAAGGAACACGTTTTGACCAAATAATCATGGCAATTCCAAATAGAATTAAAAAGCAAAATATCGCGTCAATGTAAGGGAATGGTAATCCCTCTGCCACATTCATCACAAGATTGACTAAAGCCATCACAAAAACAAGTGAAAGCAAGACTAGACGGGTCAGCAAAGAATTAATCTTAACCATTGATAATCCTCCTCGTTTATTTTAAATATAAACTAGCGGATGCAAAAACCGCTAATGAATTGATCTTTGAATAAAATTAGTCAGTACTCGATAATAACGCTCGTAATCATCAACCGCGCATAGGCCATGCATAGTGCCAGGGAAAGTGACTGTTTCACGATAGATATGTTTAGGAAGGGCGTTGGCTAGTCTTTCCATTGATTGGTGAGGGACCATTTGGTCTCTATCACCTTGGATAAATAGAATTGGTAGATGGCAGTGCTTTAAGGCATTGACTGGCGAATCTTTTCTAATATCTAAACCATGAAATATTTTTAAATCGATATAGGCGCTGGAAATAAAGATTGAAGCGACAAATCCGCCAAAACTTCTTTTGCTAGAAACAGTAAATGAATCGTAGATACTGGTAAAACCAGCATCGGCGATTAAGCACTTCACTTGGGAAGGTAAAGCA
>JAEZUH010000006.1 GCA_023443485.1 Bacillota bacterium
CAAATAAGGACTTTTGTACATAGTTTTTTCCTCCTAATGTCCCAAAAAAAGAAAAATATCCCCCTGGGACATACATTACAAAATTTCGTAAGAAATGTGTGATATGCACATATGAAACTATCAATAAGTTAACACTTTGGTATTTTTTTTACAAGCACATAAAGACATAACAGAAGGAGAATTACAGATTGTGTCACGAAAAGTGCCGATAAGGTCATTCAATCTTTTATCATTTACTGAACTATTTTTTGCTTTTATTTAAGAAATAAGATGCTCAATAAGTATTTTTAAACCAATGGCAATTAATATTACTCCGCCGACAACTTCAGCAATAGCATATTTACATTTTAAGAGACGATATATCCCTTTTCCGAGGATTACGCCTATGAGGCATACTCCAAAGGTGATAATTGTGATTATTCCGGCTTCCACAAAGATCGAATAATCGAAGCCGCCGGCCGTTAAACCCATTGTCATTGAACAAAGAGTTATTCCTATAATTAAGGCATCAATGCTAGTGGCAACCCCTTGAATAAATATTGCTTTATAAGAGAATGGCTTTGGTAACGCCAGTTCGCATTTAATAAGACTTCTTATTCCGTCATAGAGCATTTTGCCTCCAATGAATCCGAGGAGAATAAAAGCAACCCAATGATCAAAACTTTCAATATATTTAAAAAATAAGCTTCCAATAAAATAGCCAATTAGGGGCATGATTCCTTGCAACAATCCAAACGTTGAAGCGATGGCCACAGCTTTTCTTTTCGACAGTTCTGTAATGGTTATTCCATCACAAATTGAGACTGCAAAAGCATCCATTGCCAGACCAAGCCCAATAAGCGATACTTCAAGAAAGGTGGCCCAAAATAATTCCATAAACTCCTAACATTTTATAGAGATATTTCAATCAATTAATAAAAAAATCGCTGCCGCGACTTTTTCGTTTTGAAATTTTTAATAGATTTTATGGCCTGAAATGTTCTGATACTCTTCGTAAAGTTTTAAACAGGCTTTTCTATCTAACTCAATGACGAGCTTTTCTCTTTCGCCGGGTTGCTGCATTTGATAGAACTTAGCATCTCTGAATCCGATGTTCTCAGTATCTATGATATTGCAACCATAATAAACCTTGTCAATATTCGCCCATAGAATAGCAGACATGCACATTGGGCATGGCTCTCCAGTAGTGTAAATTTCACAGCCAGTTAAATCGAAGGTCCCAAGATTTTTACAGGCCTTATGAATAGCCATCATTTCGCCATGGCAAGTTGGATCATTGTTTTTAAGAACTTGATTGTGTCCCTTCCCAACTACTATGCCATCTTTGACCACCACAGCTCCAAAAGGTCCTCCGTGACCAGCACGTATACCTCTTTTTGCTTCGGTAATAGCCATTCTCATAAATTTGTTCATATTTTGTTCTCCTTAATTCAAGCACATACTCGATTTTGCTAGCCTAATTATAAACTTTAAACTCGACTTTGCGTATAAATTAATAATCGAGCAAATTGCAAATAGTAAAAAAATTAACTATATTGTGTTCATGGAATTATTTAAGTCTGGTGAAGATTATTTAGAACGAATCCTCATTTTACGTAACAAGCAAGGAAATGTGAGAAGTATTGATATCGTTAACGATATGCATTTTTCCAAACCATCAGTTTCAATTGCAATGAAAAAACTTAAAGAAAGTGATTTTATCACTTTTTCAAACGATGGATTTATCATGCTAACCGAAAAAGGCGAAGGAATCGCCACAAAGATTTATGAAAGACACGTTCTATTGACTAAATGGCTTGTCTCTTTAGGCGTCGATGAGAAAATTGCTCGAGAAGATGCGTGCAAAATTGAGCACGACTTATCAGTCGAAACTTTTGAAGCAATTAAAAAAATATTTAAATAAGTAAGATAATTTACTATTTTTTTGGGGTGTCTATGATATAATCAAGACACTTTTTATTTAGGAGGTCATTAAGATGATCAGTAAAAAATTAGCCATTGATGTCTTAAACGAATCTCTGTCCACTGGTGCGGACTATGCCGAAATTTTCTTTGAAGATAGCACTTACTTTGCTACTTCTTTGGAAAACGGTAGGGTGGAGACATCTGCCTCAGGTTCCGCGTGTGGAGTTGGACTTCGTTTGTTAAAGGAAAATCAATGCGTTTACGGCTATACCAACGATTTATCCAAAAAGGGATTATTCGACTTAGCTAATTCCTTGAACAAGTCTTTTCACTTTGAAAGATTAATTACTGTAACGAAATTAGATATGATTCGTTGCAAAAACCGCAACCCGGTTACGAACAATTATGATGGCATTACTCGTGAAGAAAAAATCGCTTTGCTCAAAAAAGGTATTGCAGAAATTGAAAAAGATAAAGATCCAAGAATCGTAAGATACCTGGCTCATTTCTTAAACAATCACCGTTTTGTCGCTGTTTTTAATTCCAAACAAAAATGGTTTAAAAGAGAGAGCGAATTTGGTCGCTTAGTTTTCAATGTGATTGCTGCCGATCAAAATGGTTTTGAAACAGCTTTTGAAGGACCTGGATGCCAACAAGATATCAGTTACTTCAAATCAAAAATTGATGTCGTCGCTTTAGCGAGAAAAACAGTCGATACAGCTTTAAAAATGCTGACTGCTCAAGAATGCCCATCTGGCAAAATGCCAGTTGTCATTGGCAATGGTTGGGGCGGAGTCCTCTTTCATGAAGCCTGTGGACATGCTCTTGAAGCTAGTGCTGTCGCGAAGGGTTTGTCTTGTTTCAGCGGTAAGGTTGGTGAGATGATTGCCTCTCCCCTTGTCACCGCTTTAGATGACAGTACCATCCCACAAGCATGGGGTTCCATCGATATTGATGATGAGGGTAATCTCGGCGAAAAGCGAGTTCTCATTAAAAATGGTAAATTGATGGATTACATGATTGATGATTTCAATGGAAGACGTATGGGTCGTTCTGGAAACGGCGCGTGCCGTCGTCAGAATTATCGTTATTGCCCAACATCACGTATGAGCAATACTTATATTGCAAATGGCAAATCAACTCCTGAAGAAATTATCGCCGCTACTAAATTAGGACTTTACACCGTTGGTTTCAATGGTGGTTCAGTCGATCCTTCTACTGGAGAATTCAACTTTGGTTGTTCTGAAGCTTATATCATCCGCGACGGCAAGATTTGCGAACCTGTTAAAGGTGCTACATTAATTGGCCATGGTGATGAAATTCTCAAGAAAATCGATATGGTCGGCAATGATTTGGCTTTAGGTCAAGGAATGTGTGGAGCCTCTTCTGGTTCAATTAGAACCAATGTTGGTCAACCAACCATTCGTATTAGCGAAGTGACCGTTGGTGGTCGCGGAGGAGAATTAAAATAATGAAGTACGATAAATTTTTTGCTCTTGCAAAAGAAGCCGGCATTCAAGAAGCCGAGTTATACATCAGCCAACATTATGAAGTATCCATTTCTTTATTCCATGGGGAAATCGATAACAACTCAGTAAATAATGGTTTTACTATTATCGCTAGAGGTTCTTACAAAGGAAAGTTTGGCACCGCTACATGTGATGTGTGGAATGGTGAGAAGGCTGCTTTCCTAGTTAAAGAAATTGTTGCTAATGCAAAGGTCATTGAAAACGAAGATCCAGTTTTCATTTTTAAAGGCAGCGATAAGTACACAAAAATCAAAAACTTCAACAAAGACTTAGCTCTTATCCCTCTTGATGAGAAGATCAAAAAATTACATGATTTGGAAGATGCTCTTCGTGCTTACGACAAGAGAATCGTTGAAGTCCAAGCGGTTGAATATAGCGAAAATGCCAGTTCAATCACTCTCATTAACACTAATGGCTTAAAGTTAGTCCATAAATCAAATTATTACACCTATGTTGGCGTTGTTGCCGCCAAAGAAGGCTCTCAAGTCAAGAGTGCTTATGATTTACTTTTCGATAACGATTTCGCTAAAGCTGATGTTCAATCATTGGCAAAAGAAATTGGCAAAAAAGCCATCGATCAATTAGGTGGCGAGGCTTGTGAATCAAGTACATACAAGGCCGTTTTATCATCTGATGTTGTCTCCAGTTTAGTCAAAGTTTATGCAGGACATGCTTCAAGTGAAGAAGTTCAAAAGAAATCCTCATTATTCATCGGAAAGATTAATGAGAAGGTCGCCTCAAATAAAGTCACTATTGAAGAAAAACCATTACAGAGGACCCCATTCGCTCGTTGGTTTGATGACGAAGGTGTCGCTACAAAGAACAAATTCATCGTTAAAAATGGCGTTTTGCAGGGATATTTGTATAATTTGACTACCGCCAACAAAGATGGCGTTACTAGCACAGGTAATGGTTATCTCGGTGGTGGAAAGATGGATGTTGATTTTGGCTTCCTCGTTATGAAACCTGGAAAAAAATCATTAGATGAACTATTCGCCGAGATTGGAAATGGTGTTTACATTACTGAGGTCAGCGGTCTTCATTCTGGTATGAATCCCCAATCAGGAAACTTCTCCTTACAGTCAACTGGATTCTTAATCAAGGACGGCAAAAAAGATCGTGGACTGGATTTGATTACTGTTTCAGGCAATATCGTCGACTTATTCAAGGACATTCAAGCGGTTGGAAGCGATGTTAGAGTCTTTCCATCAGCGGTTTCTTGCTCAAGTGTCATCGTCAAAAAGATCATTGTCTCTGGTAAATAAATCTCGATAAATCCAAAACAAAACAGTGGGACATTAATGTTTCGCTGTTTTTTTCTTGAAACGAAAGAAATAATGTTTGCAACTAAAGTGTTAATATTATTTAATAATATGTGCTTAAAAGAGGACTTTTAAATGAACCAAACAAAATCTTTAATCTCTAAAGTATTTACTTTATCCGCTCTAGCAATTTCTCTTGCTTTTGTGCCAATTGGCCACGCGATACTTACCTCGCCAGTTGAGGAAACAACGTATGCCTGGACTGGAGCTCAAACACCGAGTGTTACAGAATCTTATTATTCTCAAGCGAGCGGTCTTTCGGGAGGCGCTCTTAAGAATGCATTGAAAGATTTCAACAACGCAACTTCACCAAGCTATGATTGGTCACGTTACGAGGCCGCGGATGAAGCATACAATAATTCGAATTACATTACTTGTCTCTACACAAGACACGACATTCCAAAGAGTGCACATGTCGGTAATTATTCATGGGACACATGGAATAGAGAACACATCTATACACAAACTGCTTTCCCAAACAGTAAAACTGATAACCACAACATCTTTGCTTGTGAAGGACAAATCAATAATGTCAGAGGTAATCTTAAATTCGGAGAGGTTACTCACAATTCATCCAATCAAGTGACAGTACATGGACACCTAACCAATAATTATCAGGCTGGCTCTTATTTCGAACCATGCGATGAGGCCAAGGGCGAAGTAGCAAGGGCGGTTCTATATACCTCGCTTTATTACAATTACACAATTTCCTCTATTTTTTCCTCTGAAGCCGTTTGCTTAAAATGGCATGCTCAATTTCCGGTTACTGAAAGGGAAATCTTTAGAAATAACAAAGTCTACACCCTCCAAAAGAATAGAAATCCATTTGTTGATCATCCAAGTTATGCAAACTCAATATATAATCCATCAACTCCATACACTGCTCCAGATCCATTAGGTGGATCCTCAAGCACTGCTCCAAACACCATTACATTGTCTCCTTCTACTCCAACAATTGCAGTAGCCCAATCAGTAACCCTTAATGTCACAGTGGATACTGGTTCTCCAAGTGTTTCTTGGTCTAGTAGCAACAATAGCGTAGCTACTGTCAGCAATGGAGTAGTTACCGGTGTGGCTGTTGGAACAGCTACCATTACCGCAACTTCTACTCTTGATAACACTGTCAAAGGAACAGCAAACATCACCGTTGTAGAGGCAAGTATTCCTGTAACTGGAGTATCACTAAATAAGGATACATTATCTTTAGCAGTTAACACTTCAGAAACATTAATAGCCACAATCTTACCAAGCAATGCGACAAATAAGAATGTTACCTGGACTAGTAGCAGCCCAATTGTTATTTCAGTTAGTTCTACTGGTGAAGTAACCGCTATTGAAGTTGGACAAGTCACAATTACTGTCACGACAGAGGATGGCAGTTTTACTGATACATGTGTTGTAACCGCAACTCCAAAAAGTGTTAACACAAATGAAAATGGAGGATGCGGTGGTTCTATCGCGATTACAAGTGGAATTATTGCCACTTTATCTGCAGTCGGAATCGTAGCTATTCTCATCAAGAAAAAGAAAATCTCAAGATAAAATAACTGAAGATAAAAATAAAACCCTTGGCGATTGCTAAGGGTTTTTGTTTTTTAAAGTATATATGTCTTCAAGTCTTCCCAATTTGGATGGGCGTCAATTACCTTTTGTAGAGCTCTGTTGAATAATACTCGCTCAAGTGGTTTTCGTTGATCAGGAACGCGTTTAAAAGACTTTTTTGACCATTCTAATGCTCGAACACACTCGGAGTTTGATTTATCAATAAGGCCGGAGATTAATACATAGGTTCTAATTGCTCCCATCGATTGATCAGATGAAATATCTCTTTTCTTAGACATGGATACTCTCTCCTCACAGAACAAGCGAGCTTCTTCGAGAGATTTTGTTAATAGATTTATATAAATCAATTGGTTTTCTGCTGTGGTGACTATCTTGCGAGCTGATTTTTTATCGTTAACAATGTCATTTAAAATTTTTTCGGCTTCTGGGAATTTCTCTTCGCTAAGTAGAAGATAGGCTTTGTTAAGATTCATATCTGTCGAGAAATTTGATTCTTTTTCACCTTTGAATATCTTCTCTTCTTGTTCTTTAGAAATTTGGCCGGTTACTTCAGTAAAAAGTAACTGATTAAAAGCTTGGCGATTCTTCCTTGAGCCAACCAGACGAAGGCGATATCCATCAGTTAGTGAATCAAGGCGGAAAGGAACGATGTTATAGAATAAAATGGCCGCTCCTGTAATTCCAATAGTCAAAATAAAATAGGCCATATCAAAGGCGATTGATCTTTCATCTTGCGATGTAGTAATAAATAGGTAAACGAAGATTACAAGGATAATTTCCACGCCAAAGAAAAGCGAACCGAATAGCAAAAATGCCGTTGGATTTGGTTCTTTCTTTGCGTGTTCTTTTGGAAGAATTTTTGTTTCTCCAGTTAAACCATCAAAGTGAGAAAAATGAAATTTTCTTTTGCCATCTTCCTTATAAAACGTAAAGCCAAGAATGTTTGTTGATACGATGTTATACCTTCCTGCTTTAGCACCCAAAACATGAGCGACTTCAAAAATAATGGCGTTGATAATTACTCCGACAACAACAGCAGCAATGAAAAATAACACGTAGACAACCCAATTGGTCTCCTGAAAAACAAATGAATTATTTGCTTGAGGTCGAATAGCAAAGAAAAAATAGGCAGCCGCCCCGCCGAGGATAAGTAGCCAAACAAATAGCCCAGTAATATCTTCTTTTTTCATAGAAGTCCTTTCTAGATACAGCTCTTATAAATTTTGCGAGCCATTTCTTGATCAATTGGTTTTGTGTGATGGCCAACGATCCGTGTACCATCATTTGAAAACATTTTCACCAGCAGTTCAATATCAACTTTTTCTATTTTTAAATCTTTATATGATTTAGGCATACCAAGAAATTCGAAATATTCTTCAATTATTGTCACACCCTTTAGAGCATTTGCATGTTTATCAGCCAAATGAGAGTCCAGGACATTTTTCGCTAGTTGATCAAACTTATCAACGTCATATTTGAGATATTCTTTAGCCCAAGCAGGAAAGAGAACAGCAAGGCCTGCTGCATGAGCAACATGGGGGTAAACTCCACTTAGCGCGTGTTCAAGCTGGTGAACAGGCATGGAATATTTTTTTCCGATGCTTGTAATTCCATTATGCGACAAGGAAGAAGCCAACATCAATGTGGCCCGAGCTTGGTAATCTAAAGGATTTTCCATTACCAGTCGTCCAGCTTTGATTATTGTTCTTAATAGACCTTCCGCTAATCCATCAGCAACTTCGTTGTTATCGGATGGTGATAAGTATCTTTCAAGTGTATGCATTATGATATCAACTATTCCATATCCGGTTTGATCCCGATTGACAGAAAACGTTAATTCTGGATCTTCAATAGCAAAAACGGGTCGAACAATATCAGAATTGAAACCAGCTTTATTTAAGGTCTTGTCATCTTGAATAACGCAAGAGGTAGACATTTCGCTTCCAGCAGCCGATATAGTAAGGACGACTCCGATAGGCAAACCTTTTGTCGGTTTAGCAAGATGTCGATTAAAGTCAAAACAATCGCCATTGTAATAATAACCTACTGATATTAATTTTGCGGTATCAATAACGGAACCTCCACCAATAGGTAAGAGAAAATCTGGTTTGAAATCACGAGCACTTTCAAGGCCTTTATAAACAGTTTCTAGATTAGGGTTAGGCCGAACTCCTTCAAAAATTAAATACTCAATGCGATATTTATTCAAAGATGATAGAACAACATCCAATAGTCCGCTTTTTTTCACTGAGGATTGGCCAATAATGACCAATACTTTTTTTGCATTTTTGGTATGAAGTATCTCTCCAACAAGTTGCGCTTTCCCTTTGCCAAAGTAGAGTTCAGTTTTCATTTCAAAATTAAAGTCAATCATGGTATTTTTTCCTCATTTTAGTGAAGTTTCGCACAGCTTTTTTCAAATTGTCATCTTCTTCAAAACAGAAGCAAGTCATTAATCCTTCAAGGGATTTGCTCTTATAAGTAGAGAGGTAATAAACAATAGAATTTGAGTAAGCGAGCGCATAGAAGCGAGTGATAATTTTTCGGTCGTTCAATTTGAGCTTTTTACTATCTGGTATCTCCTCGATAAAACGAAGAATGTTTTGATAAGTTATATTGTAAATAAACTCTTGAAAAAGTTCTTTGCCCGCGGAAGACAATGTTGCGTCGATAAAATTCTTGTTAGCGGTATAATATGAATAAATAATTTTAACCAACTTTTTGATGTTTGTGGCTTCTTCGGCTTTTGGAATACTTTCATCTAAAAAAACAAGAGTTAAAAGATCATAGATGTCATGAAAATGATAATAGAAAGTTTGACGATTGATATGGCATCGTTCGGAAAGCATCGTCACTGAAATTGAATCCAAAGGGACTTCCGCCATCAATGATTTCAATGTTTCTGCTAGCCGATGTTCTGTTTTCATTTTAAAAGGGCATACTCCTGACTAATTTTCGCACCAAGTATTGCATTGTTAATAACCAAGTGAATATTTGATTCCAGCGAATCTCCTCCAGTTAATTCAACAATTGTTTTTAGCAAGAAAGGTGTTACTTCCTTACCTTTAACGCCAAGTTTATCAGCTTCTAGAAGAGCCTTTTTAATCGCATCATCAATAACTTTGGCATCCATCGCATATTTTTCTGGAATTGGATTTGTAATTAAAATTCCTCCATGAAGGTGATTATGACGTTTATGAAAAATAATTTCAGCGGCTTCTTTACAGCTTGAGATTTCATAATCAACACCTAATCCAGAGTGTGGAGTGTAGAAAGCTGGTAATTCTTTTGTTTTATAGCCAAGAACGGGAACACCCATGGTCTCCAAATATTCTAAAGTTAAAGGAAGATCAAGAATCGCTTTAGCTCCTGCACAAATGACAGTGACATCGGTCTTCGCTAATTCCTGCAAATCAGCAGATATATCCATAGTTGTTTCGGCATTACGATGAACGCCTCCAATTCCGCCTGTTACAAACACTTCTATGCCGGCTTGGTTGGCAATTATCATAGTGGCGGCAACGGTCGTCGCGGCCCACATTTTTTTAGCATAAACGACAGGCAAATCTCGCCGTGAAACTTTTACTATTCCTTTTCTTTTACCGAACTGCTCAATTTCATCGGGTGTCATTCCAACGATGGCAATTCCATCAATTATTCCAATAGTAGCAGGAATCGCTCCGTTATCGCGAATTGTTTGTTCAACCTTTAAGGCAGTTTCAACGTTTTTTGGATAAGGCATGCCATGAGAAATAATTGTGCTTTCTAAAGCAACAACTGGGCGACCTTCTTTCAAAGCCATTCTCACTTCGTCATTAATTTTAATCATCTTTTTTTGCTTCCTTCCACTGTTTTAAAAAATATATCGAAATAATATATATACTCGCTGAGAACAAAATTAGCAAGCCGGTTACAAAGTAATTCGTTCCCGACATTGATAAAAACTTAATATTCAAGATTGGGTCGGTCGAAGAGGTTAGATAGGTGTAGAGCCCTGAGCCTATTAAACATAGAACCGCCACACTAGAAAGCACACTAAATACAATTTTACGATGTTTGTCAAAAGGATAACAAACCCTAAATAAGACCACAAAACTCATGATTGTGTAAATTAAGACACACATGGTGGTGGCGCTTGAAGAGGTCGACAAAAAATGACCATCGACATAATCAAACATAACTCCAGTAACAATTCCGTTAGCTTGTAAAATCAGAAATAAGAAGACCAAAACAACAGGAATAATTATTGAAATTGAAGCCGGAATTGCCTTTCGAAGAATATTTTTAATAAACGATCCTTCGATAATTCCTTGGCTCTTTTGCAAGGATAAAAAGAAAGCAGGGATTCCTATGGAAAGAATCTCCCATATGTACATATTATTTGTGGTGAACGGATATTGGATGTCTTTGTTTCGAAGGATGAGTGAGGCGACTAGGAAAGCGACTGAGAAAAATACTGCGAAGCAGGTTTTAACAAGGAACAGAGAGGCCGTTCTCTGGAGATTGTTAATTACTCTTCTTCCTTCTCCGACCACATCAGGAAGGACAGAAAAATCTGAATCTAATAACACAATGTGAGAAACGTTTTTCGCTGCATCTGTTCCAGAAGCCATTGCAATTGAGCAATCGGCGCGCTTTAGGGCCAGGATATCATTCACCCCATCACCTGTCATCGCCACAGTATTTTTATTTTCTTTTAAAGTTTCAACGATGACTTCTTTTTGTTCAGGAGTCACACGGCCAAACACTGTGTAATATAGCGCTACTTCTTTGACATTTTCAAGAGTCATGTTTTCAAGAGAAATGTAATTCTCTGCTCCCTGAATGCCCGCTTGGCGAGCAATCTCGCTAGTGGTGGAAGCGCTGTCTCCAGAAATAACTTTGATCGCGACATTATTGTCTTTAAACCATCGGAAGGTTTGAGCGGCATTTGGACGAATTTTATCTTGCAGAACAACGATGGCTAAAGGGGTAACCAAACCTGAGATATGTGAATTCTGTATTGGAGAAGAAGCTTCTCCTACCACAAGAACTCGGTAACCCAATGATGTGTATTCTTCAGCTTTAGATAAAACGCTTTTTTTGTTAATTAAATCCAAAAATTCTATGGCTCCTATTATATAGGTTTTACCACCTTTGAATGATGCAGCCGAATATTTATTCTCGCTATTGAAAGGGATTGCGGTGTTAATTCCAGCTGATAAATCGTAAGAAAAGTGAGCGCGTAAAGCTTTTGCAGTCGCGTTATCATCTTTTGTCGCGATAAGAACATTTGAAATAATTTGAGCAATTTCATCTTTTTCTCTACCACCAAGTGGAAAAAACGATTTAACGAACATGGTTCCATCAGTAATCGTGCCGGTTTTATCGATGCAAAGAACATTTGTTCTGGCTAACATTTCCACAGAATAGAAGTCTTGAACTTGAGCCTTTTTCTTCGCTAGTGCGATAACTCCCACCGCTAGAGCAACAGATGTTAAAAGGTAAAGTCCAGAAGGAATCATCGACACCATGGATCCGGAAATGTTATCGATCGAATCTTTGATAGATTCAACAGAATTGAAATTTCCTAACAACCAATAGGTAAGGGCTGTCAAAGATCCAATGGCGATAACAAGAGTTCCAATGACAAGGAACAACCTTCTGAGAGATCGAAGGATTTGAGAAGGTGAGCGACGGAATTTATTAGCGGCCTGTTGAAGACCCTCAATGAAACTGTCTTTACCAATTTTGTCAACACGTGCATAAGCTTGTCCACTGACAACATACGAACCAGAATAAAGTAAGTCTCCCGGTTGCTTTACGATATCGTTCGATTCTCCGGTTAGCATTGATTCATTAACAATTAAAGTTTGATTAAGCAAAATGCAATCAGCACAAATCTGAGAATCGCGAGAAAGATACATAATGTCGTCTAATACGACTCTTTTTGTATCAATCGTTTGCTTTTCTTTATCTCGAATTACGATGGCTTTTGGCTGGGTAAGCAAACGCAATTTACCCATTAGGACACGAGCTTTTATATCTTGATATAAACCAATAAAAATATTAGGGATCAGAACACAAAGAAAGAACAATCCAGAATATGCCTCAGCCCAAATCATAAGCCCGGCAATTATGAAAAGGACAATATTGAAAAAACTGAAGACATTGTCAAAGATAATTTGAGTATAACTTTTTCCGATAGCTGACTTAGTCTTATTGTTGAGCTTTTCTTTATAGCGATCAGCAACTTGCATGGAAGAAAGGCCTTCTTCGGTAGAAGGGCTAAAACGTTGAATATTTTCTTTTTTCACGCGCCTGGTAAATAACATACTTACACATATAATAAAAAAACTTGGAATTAAATCCAAGTTTAATCATCATTAATTTTATTTAAACAACGAAATATTGTCTTGAATCTTCTACTTTTTTTAACAGGAAATCGCTGCTACCTTTTTCAATTTCAGTATAAAGATAAGTGGTGTTGACAATCATTCCCTCAGCAATTTGAATATCGATTAAGTAAGTGACCTCTAAAACATCTTCATCAACAGTGACACGAGAAGACTTTGCCTCGTATAGTACTTCAAAAGAAGTGAGGTTACGAGAGGCAGTGAACGAAACATCAAATCTATTATCAACCGAAAGAACTTCGTTCTGTTCATCGACATAGTTGATAGTGGCAATCAAATGATCGGATATATCCCTAGAATTGGTGATGTTTGTCTTCACATAATATTGATAATTATCATATCCAGTTTGAGTGCCTTGATCATATAGATCGTTTAGGTAATCAAAAGATTCGGTAAAGGACTCTCCATCAGTAGAAATTTGGAGCGAATACGTTCCTGTTGTATTAATGGAAGTGTGATCTAAAACATTTGGGTCAAGCTCGTTCGTTGTCCACTTCTCATCATGGATAGCAGAAGTCCCAGTTATCGAAAGAGTGTTGTTATCGCGAGTGAAAGTATCAACGATTCGATAATCAAAATCACCATCTCTCCGAGAATTGACATTATTAGCATCATCAGGGTCTGGATATAGAACTTGGTTTTTCTGGGTGTGAATCACCTTGTTCGCATAAAAGTCGTTTGTGTCAATTAAAGACAAAAATGTTGCCAAAGTTTGTTCAGAAATTGGCTGTTCGTTAATGGTGAAAATAGTGCCTAAGCCTTCTTGTAAGGCTGTACTATTCTCATAATTAAAAACTTCAATATCGACTGTATCAGGACCTATATAAACATAATCGTCCTTGGTCCCTCCGCATGATGTGAGAAGGAAGGCAGACATTAAGACTAATAATAATTGCTTATTCATCTTTAATTTTCCTTTTCTTTTTAAAATAATCTTTGATGATATTAGAACACTCTTCAAGAAGAATTCCCCCAGTGACACTTGGGTGGTGGTTAATTTTGTCGGCTTCTAGAACATTAATTGATGATCCAAAAGCTCCTCCCTTGGGATCTGGCGCTCCATAATAGACGTGATTAATTCGTGATTGAATAATTGCTCCAGAGCACATAATGCATGGTTCAATAGTGACATAAAGGTCGCATCCTTCAAGACGCCAACTCTTTAATTTTTTGCTTGCCTTTTTAATGGCAATTATCTCGGCGTGGCCGGTTGGATCATTGGTGGTTTCTCGTAAATTATGACCGCGAGCAATGACATGATTGTTTTTAACAATCACACAGCCAATAGGCACCTCATCAACTAGTACGCTTTTACCCGCTTCTTTCAAAGCGAGTTTCATATTTTTTTCTTGTATTGTCATTTGTAAAAACCACCGCACATGAATAAATAGCTTAAGGCTGCTACATTCCTGTCCTGACCTGGTTCGCAGATACTCATCGCGATGGCGAAATCATTATAACATAAGTTATTATTTATAATGAATATGAAGTAAAATTTTGGTATCAAAAAAGACTGTTTGAGTGGAGTGCTAGTGTAAAAGTGGACAAAGGTAAAAAGCCCCCGTCCACTTTTTCTTTTGCTATTCTATGAGAAGGAGGAATCAAAATGGCGAGAAACAAAGAAAGAAATGATATGCGTTCTCCGATAGAAAAGGAGAGGATAGTGCTGGAAAGTTATGAAAAAGGGCGTAATAAGACGGCTCAAAAATATGATATTTGTCCATCCGTTCTAAGGAAGTGGCGGACCAAGTATTCAGCTGCTGGTCTAGATGGTTTAGTGAGCAAAACTGGACGATCAACCAATTCAAAAAAAGGAAATCAGTTGTCTAAATTTCAACGCAAGAAAAATCTCACTAAAGAGGAACAACTGGAACTTGAAAATCTCAAGCTAAAAATTGAGGTGACACGCTTAAAAAAAGGATATCTAGTGAAAGGAGTTGGTACAAAAAAGGAATACGTTACTATCAAAGACTCGAATACGAAATTTTAGAGTCTTTATCAAAAGATTATTCAATCTCATTATTATGTAATGTCATGGATGTTAATCGAAGTGGCTTCTATAAATGGAGAGAAAGAAAACTTCATCCATCAGCGAGACATATTCAGAGAATGAAAGATGTCGAATTCATAAAGGAAGAATCAAGTAAACACAAAGTTCATGGTTATCGGTGGTTGGCGGCTTTTCTCAAAAACAAGCATAGTGTCATCATGTCTCCTGAATATGTTTATCGATGCAGGAAATATGCGAGTGTCATCAGTGAGTCGAAACATTACCGATGGAAGAAACCAGGCGAGAATAGCTATATCTACGAAAACCTCGTGTGGAACAACTGGAAAGCGAATAAACCAAATGAACTAATTGTCTCAGATATGACGAGCTTTTATTCCAAAGGAATCTATTATGAACTCACCTTATATTTTGATACCTTTAATCGAGAAATAATCGGATTCGGATTAACGGATAGAAAAGGTAATAGTAAACCTTATTATGAAGGATTAGATCAAGTCATTAAAAGAACAAAAGAAAAAGAACAAACGAACTCATCTGTTTTACATACCGATCAGGGTTCTGTTTATTCTTCTGAAGCCTTCAATGTGCTTCTATCTAATAATAACATCATTCATTCAATGTCGAGAGCGGGAACTCCGACAGATAATCCAATCAATGAATCGTTAAATGGCTGGATTAAAGATGAACTATTTATCGATTTCAATCTCAAAAAATGTGATAACGTCTTATATTTGATAAGAGAATATGTCAATTATTACAACCATGATAGACCAATGTATTGCCTTAAATATAAAACCCCATATCAATATCGAATCGACATGGGGTATTGAGGTGCTTTTATAAACTGTCTACTTTTTGTTGACTAGTTCAAAAACGAGCCTTTTCTAATGATTCATCGATGAATTTTAAACTTCAATATTATAGGTAGGGTTATATGTTTTAATTGCAGTAATTTTCATTTGAAAATAATCGCTAAAGGAGAGGTTATTTTGCCCTGCTCCATCGGGATTACCGCGATAAGAAATAGGAAAACTATTAACATAACTAGTGAAAGAGGCTGTGGAAACAATCTCATCGTTTAATAATTTTTCAATGTTGGTTTGATATTGTTTTCGATAGGCTTCCACACGAGCGACATTCTTGTGACTAGAAGCTGAATCGCTAGATTGACAAATCGTTCTCCAAAAGAGATTGCAAGTTTGCCATGCTTCGCCGGATACTTGCATTTTAGTGCTTTCAGCGGAGAAATTGGTCATGTAATTTTGATATTCCATTACTCCAGTGCCTAGGCCTCTATCGAAATCATAAGGAATAAAATAAGCGATGTTGTCAATTGATGAGATATAGACGTAATAATTGTTCGCGTTATTTCTAAAATCATCAAAGTTGCCCCAAAGGAAAGCTATAGCTTCGTACATGAGAAATGAATCCATATCAATAAAATTTTCGATGTTCTCTTTGAAATCATCAGCCGTGCTAGTTTTGTCATTTATGGCCGCGAATAGGTTGAGCAAATTGGTGTGACTTGAGCTCTTCTTTTTGTTGGTTTTTAGATCATAAGCTGGATGATAGCCATTGACGTTATCCTCAATGCCGATTTGATTGCCCACGGTATAATAAGAGGCAAAGTTAGCGGGCGCATTTTGATAAGTACATTTGTATAAATCGCCATCGGCGTGTTCTTCATCAAAATATCTCTTCATCAACACACTATCGATAACTTCCAAAATCTCATAAGTATCTTCTAAAGCATCGCCGTCTTCCACGGTGAGAGTGGTGTCCGCTAGAGTGGTGTGACCAGCAATCACCCCATTGTCGCGAAAAGTCTTCAGCATATAACTTTGTTTCACTTTAGTCTCGTCGAAATTTCGATTCCATTTCATATCGACTTTTTCCATATCGAACAAAGTTCGGTCTTTGCGAAGATCTCTTTCACTTTCATCGCTCCAAACCTTTTTAAATTCTTGTAAGTCTTCAATTGTGTCGTATTCATCGCCATCAAAAGTTTCCCCAAAAGATAGTTTGAAATGAGCTTTTGAAGCGGGATCAAATTGTCCTTCAAAAAGGAATGGATTACGCGACCAGTTGCCTTTTACCCGGATACCGACTTCATCCATAGTTTCTTCTATCCCATTAATTGAATAAGTAAAGGTGCAGGGGACATAATAATCAAAATAGTAAGAGTCATCTTTATTTGATTGGTGATCATTCATAAACGCAGCTGCGTTAGGTGACATTGAGATGTCGAATTCAAGAGTGGTAGAAGGATTCCAAAAAGTTTTGTACTCTTCACTACTTATTAACTCAGGAATTATATCTTCCTCATCATCGGGAAGATTAGCGTCGCAGCCGCTAATTAACAAGGCAACGATTGATAGTAAAATAGAAGTAGTTAGTTTTTTCATATTGTTTTTCCTATACTCATTCTAATTCATTGACCGATATTAGTAAAATTATCTTCAACAAATGGCATTAACTAATGCTGTTATGCTAAGATAAAAACATGGCTTCTCAACCCATTAAAATTATATTTGTTGATATTGACTGGACAATTTTAGACCATCGTCTTCACGACTGGGATCACCCAAGTCTTGATGGTCTCAAAACAGCTCAAAAAAATGGTATTCTCGTGTATTTATGCACAGCCCGTCCTTATGATTCAATTGTTCACACGGGAATCTTTTCGCTATTTAATCCTGACGGAGTGATATGCACGAATGGAGGAGTGGCGTTCATCAAAGATGAACTACTCTTCGCTAATGTCATTCCCGCTGACATTGTTAAAGAGATTGAAAAAATATCGCATCGACATCGCCTAGTCTTGGAACTAGCCACTGAAAAAGAACGGTATTTCACAAGCAAACCAAACGTATGGGTAAAAAAGTATTTCTCCTCCTATTCGGAAACCATTCCTAACATTCTTCGTTATCGAAATGATGACGTGACGTCCATCCTTCTTTTTGCTCCCGAAAAACATGATGAAAAATTGATGAAAGAATATCCTTCTCAAATTCGTTATTTTCGCTTTGATGATTACGGAGTTGACCTCTGTTATCATCAAAATGATAAGGGAATAGCAATTAAAAAAGTCTTAAAACATTTAAACATACCGGCTGAACAGTCGATGTCTTTCGGTGATGATCACGGAGATATTCCCATGTTTTTAAGTACTGGCGTTTCGGTTGCGATGGGCAATGGAAAACCCAAAGCTAAAGAATCAGCCACTTATTGCACTTCTGACATTGGTGAACATGGTGTCTATCAAGCTTTAAAAAAATATCATCTCATCTAAACAATTAAGTTGTTATTTTTCTTCTAAAATAACTATGTTATATTGATTAGGAAAGAAGATTTTTACATGAAAAATAATGTTGGTGTTCTCTTACCTGTCAGTTCTCTTCCTGGACGTCATGGCATCGGCGACTTTGGACCGACGGCTTATAAATTTATCGATTGGCTTGCTAAGCATCATTACCGTTACTGGCAAGTTTTACCACTTAATCCCATAGGGCCAGGATATTCTCCATATATGTCAACTTGCAGCGAAGCGATTGAAACCCGCTACATCTCTTTAGACATATTATCAAAACAAGGATTAATTAGGAAAACTCCTTCTCATCGCCCTCACGCCCAATATATTGATTATTACGATGTTGATAGATGGAAAGACAAATACCTCTGGAAAGCTTATCAAAAGTTTCTCAAAACCAAGATGAATGGGTATCAAAAGTTTAAAAAAGAAAATCCTTGGCTCATTAGTTACGCCACTTATATTATTTTTCACAATGAAAATGGGATGCGCCCTTGGAATGAGTGGAAGGATGAACAAATTCATTATTTTGAAAACCATTCATCGTATCCCGAAGATAAAAAAGAATTAGCTGAATTCTATATTTTTTGTCAATTCATCGCTTATAAACAATGGTTTAAATTATGGGCATACGCAAAGAAAAAAGGTATCGTCGTCATCGCTGATTGCCCATTTTATGTCGGCATCGATAGTACGGATTGCTGGCTCCATAAAGAGCAATTCTTAATGGATGAGAAATATAACCCAACTATGGTTAGTGGTGTGCCACCAGATTGTTTTAGCGATGATGGCCAACTATGGGGTACTCCTATCTTCGATTTTGAAGTGATGAAAAAAGATAATTAT
Source organism: Bacillota bacterium (assembly GCA_023443485.1). Classification (GTDB taxonomy): domain Bacteria; phylum Bacillota_I; class Bacilli_A; order RFN20; family CAG-826; genus JAAYDH01. The sequence continues at coordinate 18,882 of JAEZUH010000006.1, forward strand.
CAATTCCTTGTCGATCGCCTCGGCTCATTAGCTAAGACATGTGACTTCCTCCGCCTCGATCATTTCCGGGCTTTTGACACTTATTGTGTCATACCAGCAGGAGATGAAAACGCTCGTAGAGGAAAATGGGAAATTGGACCTCGTTACGAATTCTTTGATGCTCTTTATGCAAAGTATCCTGACATTAAATTAATTGCTGAAGATTTAGGCGACCTCTTCCAAGGTGTTCACGATTTAAGAGATCACTATGAACTGCCGGGAATGTTTATCATGGAATTCTGTGTTTTCGATTTAAAAGCCGAGAGCAAAACGACCCAATTAGTCTATCCTGGAACTCACGATAACCAGACTCTTGAAGGATGGTATAAAACTCTTCCTCAATGGAATAAAACTTTCCTCAAGGATCGTTTTCCTGGTCAAAAAGACCTCGTTAAAGCAGTTTTTGAGCATACTTGGAATGTTCCCTCTTTGATGACGATATTCCCTCTTCAAGACTTATTACGCCTCGATGATCGGGCTCGTCTTAACTGGCCGGGAACTGTCGGATCCCCAAACTGGACTTGGAAACTCAAAGACATGAGTTGGATTAAAAAGATAAAACTTGGTCAATAATATATAATATATAAAAAGGAAAAGACATATGAAAAAGGGAAAAATGTTTGTTAGCTTGGCCCTCTCTCTCGCGATAGGTACGGGGATGATTTTGCCTGCTGTTTTCCCTTCAAATAGTTATTCTGAAAATGATAATGCCATCTATGAAAATAACCTGGTAAGCGATTATTCCCAACCTAGTATGATATCTCCTCGTCAAGCTGTGACTACTTGGCCGACCTCAGTCACCATTCATTATCATAATGATGATGGGGCCAATGACGAGCGTAGTTTTTACTTTTGGTTTACTGGTATTAATGGCAAGGAATTCGCTCCTGATTCCATCACTAATGATGGGAAAGACATGCAAATATCACTTGATTTCACTAGTGAAAGTGGCAGTCAATATTACAAAAAGAAAATGTTTATGATCATAAAAAATACTGGTTCATGGACTGGCAAAAGCGATGACACTAGTATTGATTTTGAGCTTCTTCCTCCCGATGCGACGGGATTGAGTGAAATCTGGTGTATTCCTGGCGAAGGCAGTTCGATTGAAATGTATGCTACCCAAGCCGAAACTCAAATGGACAAAATTGCTTACGCCGTTTTTACCGATTGGAAATCCATTCGCGCGATTGCCACAGTGGCTCCCTCAACCTATCGTTTATATGCTTTCACCACGAATTATTATCGTTTAAATAAGTCCCAAAAAGAGATACATCGCCAAGAATATTTACTGACGAGTGGTACTTCTCCAAATACTATTCCCGTCATGTATAACAGCGTTAACTGCCAAGAATTTACCATTTCTTTAAATTACACAATTCACGTTAACGTGCAGTATGTTTTAGAAGCGAATTTCGCTAGTAACTCAAGCAGATGGCAAAGCAAAAATATCGCCTTTGACCCGCTTTACGAAACAGAGAGATTTGAAACTTTTTATAACTACGATGGAGATGATTTGGGTGTTACTTATTCTCCCAGCCAGACCACTTTTAAAGTGTGGGCTCCAACTGCCACTCGCGTTTTATTAATGCTCTATCAATCTGGCATCCCTAGTGATTTTCCAAATGGCGATGATACTTGGGGCGGCTATGAAATGGCTTTCCGCCCTGGTGGTATTTGGCAATTGACCATTACTGGCAAAGATTTAAACAACAAATATTATAACTACTATGTCATCAATTCTTTAGGAATCAGTGAAGTGGTGGACCCTTACGCCAAAGCATGCAATGTCAATGGCGATCGTGGAATGATTTTGAATTTTGATTCGACTAATCCAACTGGATGGAACGAGATTCCTGATCGTTGGGATGGAGTGCCAGAATACGATATTGCTTCGCCTAATGAACTAAGTGTTTATGAAATACATATCCGCGATTTGACTTCTCATGAATCGTGGAATGGTACGGAAGAGCCAGGATCTTATAAAGCTTTCTATGAGTCTGGCACTCATTTAGCCACCAATAGCGATGTGACAACGGGTTTCGATCATATCGAAGAATTAGGGGTTAAGGCCATTCAAATTCTTCCTGTTTTCGATAGCGATAATGACGAAACAAACTATTCTTTTAACTGGGGATACAATCCCAAGAACTATAACTGCGTTGAAGGAGCCTACTCTAGCAACCCGTTCAACGGAGCCACCCGAGTGAGAGAATTTAAATCTCTTATTCAAGCCTACGCTAATAACGACAACCATACCCGTGTAATTATGGATGTGGTTTATAACCACGTTTCTAGTGCTCCAGCATCATCTTTTACCAAACTGATGCCCAAATATTACTTCCGTTATTTTGAAGGAATTTATTATTACGATGGTGCGGGTTGTGGAAACGAAGTGAAAACCGAAGCCCCAATGATGCGCAAATTCATCATTGAGTCGCTTTGTTGGTGGGCTAGCCAATATAAAATCAAAGGTTTCCGTTTTGATCTGATGGGTTTGATTGATGTCGAGACGCTTCAACAAGCTGCGACAGCTCTATATCAAATCGATCCTGATATTGTCCTTTACGGCGAAGGCTGGCGAGGTGATGGTGGCGATTTCCACGGCAAAGGTGCTGCAGCAGATACTGGCAATGCCTATGCTAGTTTGTTTGGCACAAATACACGTTTATCCGTTGGCGGATTTAACGATGCGGCTCGAAACGCTCTTAGAGGTGACAATAATCCTGGCTACGGTTACATGCAACAAGGCCCGGCTGATATAAGCAGTGAGACTCGTGATAAAGTAGCGGCGTCTCTCTGGGGAATACATTACGGAAAAGGAGCCAATCCGTCTCAGACAGTGAATTATGTCTCCTGTCACGATAACTACACTTTGTACGATCAATTGTTTGCCACCTTAGGAGATGGAGTTAATCCCGCCCCTGTTTCTACTTTAATTAACGCTAGCGTGGCCGCCCACGCCTTCGTGATGGCATCAAACGGAATTGCTTTTATTCAGGGTGGTGAGGAATTTTTCCGCACCAAAGTAGTTGATTCCGAAATTGTCGATGATGTCCTAAGCGATACGTACCACACCTTTTACGATGTAAACATATCTCATAACTCTTATAATTCTCCTGATAGCGTCAATACCTTTGATTGGACTAGAAAAGTGTCCATCGATGGAATAGAGACAAAAGGATACGGTGATAAGTTTATTGAGATGGTTAAACTCCATTCTGATATTCCAAAATTCCCCTATTCAGCGACGGCTTTCCCCTACACTGTCACTAGCAAAGGTAATCCCATCAGTAGCATCTCTTGGGCCGGAAGCGAAAAAGGCAGTTATAATCCCAATACATATCAAGGCTGTAGTGGATTCCAACTCGATGAATATTTCATTTTCCTCGCTGGTCGTCAAT
>JAEZUH010000068.1 GCA_023443485.1 Bacillota bacterium
TGCCGTTCCTGAAGGTCGCTATTTTGCCATGGGTGATAATTGGTCAACCAGCGGAAGCACTGACTGTGGTACATCAGGAAAGCCACTTTACTACGACAACATTGTTGGAGTTCTCGTGGCAATTGAAGGAACCTGCACAATTGTCGGCGATACCGGTGAGAAAAAGTGCACGAATCGCCAATATTCATGGCCAGTTATATATTAAGGATTTTATTATGATAAATTCAGTACACTGGTTTCCTGGACATATGAAAAAGGCTCTCAAAGAGATTGAGGAACGCTTGAAAGTCATTGATGTCGTTATCGAATTAATTGATGCTCGAGCACCAATTTCTTCAATCAATCTTCAACTTGAGAAAACAATTAAAAATAAGAAGCGAATTCTCATTTTAACCAAAATAGATTTAGCGGATTCACAAAAGAGCGACTTTTGGGTCGACTTTTTAAAGAAACAATATGACGTTGTTTTATCTTTAGATTTAACCCAGGCTTCAGCCAGCAAAGCGATTGAAAAGGCCATCACAATTCTCGGAAAAGATAAATGGGCTAAAGAGAAATCAAAAGGCATGAAACCTCAACCAATTCGAACAATGATTATCGGAATTCCCAATGTCGGAAAATCTTCTTTAATCAACCGTCTCGCTCATCGAAAAGCGGCCGGGGTACAAAATAAGCCGGGGTACACTCGAGGGGAGCAATGGATAAAAGTTAGTGAAAACTTCTTATTATTAGATACGCCCGGAATTTTACCCATGAACTATGATGATCAAAAGAAGTCTATCAACTTAGCCTTAGTGGGCTCCGTGAGAGAAGATATTTTACCGAATCATCTCTTGGTTAGTTCACTTTTATCATTTCTCAAATCAAACTATCCCAATGCCTTAAAAGAACGTTTTAATATTGCATTAATTGATCAAAGCGAAGAGGTTTTGCACGCAATTTGTATCCAAAGATCACTAGTTGATTCTTTCGGACAACCTGATTTATTGCGCGCTGAAACTCTTCTGCTGAAAGAATTTAAAGACGGATTATTAGGCCGCATCACTTTAGATATTGAAAAAGATGTCGCTTGATTTTGAGAAAACATTGTACACTCAAAACATCAAACTCATTGTTGGATGTGATGAAGCAGGAAGAGGCTGTCTACTCGGTCCCGTTTTTGCTGGTGCAGTCATACTGCCAATGTCATTTGATTCACCTTTAATCAATGACTCCAAAAAATTATCTGCTAAGCAAAGAGAAGAAGCCTTTCAACTAATTGTCGAAACAGCGATTGCTTTTGGAGTGGGCTTTTGCACACCAGAAGAAATTGACGAAATGAATATTCTAAACGCATCGAGAGTTGCGATGGAAAGAGCTATTGAAAATATGAATCATCCATTTGATTTAATTATTACCGATTATATGAAAATGCCTAAAGCCATAAAGCCGGTTATTAGTCTTGTTCATGGTGATAGCAGAAGTTTGTGTGTCGCAGCTGCTTCCATTCTCGCCAAGGTGTCTCGCGATCGTTTTTGTGATGAATTGGATAAGATTTATCCTCAATACCATATCGCTAAGAACAAAGGGTATGGAACTTCTAGTCATCTTGAAGCCCTTGATAAATTTGGGCCAGTAAAAGGTCTTCATCGCTTTTCATACTCTCCTGTTCGGGCTTCTTTGATTAAAAAAGTCGATTTGTTTTAAAACTTTCTAATTCCTTTAATCTCCTTATTACTAGGAGGTTTTTATGAAAGGAAGAGATCTATTAATTTATCTATCCATCAAATACCAGGGAGTATGGAGTGACATTTACTCTGCAATTTCACGGAAAGAATCGGTCAATTCAATCGATGTTAAAGAAGAAGTTACACATTTAAAATGCCAAACAATGACTATTCTTGATGATGATTATCCTGAAAGTTTTAAGACAATATTTCATCCCCCTTTTGTCCTTTTTTATTATGGCAATATCAAGCTATTATCTAACTATAAAGAAAATGTCGCTGTCATAGGTTCCCGAGATTTTACTGAATATGGTAAAGAGATGACTGAAAAAATAGTTCGTGAGATAGCTGGTAAAGTAAATGTAGTGTCAGGACTTGCTAGAGGAATTGATTCAATAAGTCATCGTGAATGCTTGGCTAACAAAGGACATACGATTGCCATTTTAGGAAGTGGAATCGACAACTGCTATCCCAAAGAAAATCGTCAACTTTACGAAGAAATCAAAAAAGAACATCTCCTCATTAGCGAATACCCAAGCAACTGCGATGCTAAAAAAGAAAACTTTCCCGAAAGAAATCGTTTGATTGCTGCGTGTAGCAATGCTGTCGTGGTTACTGAAGCCCAAGCTAAGAGTGGGACAATAATTACAGTTGGTCATATGCTTGATCTTGGAAGAGAGGTCTTGTGCGTTCCTCATCGTGCTGACGAAGGAAGCCAATGCAACAGGTTGATTGCTGGAGGAGCAACATTAGTCGAAAATGGCGAGGATGTTTTATTTGCAATTCGTTAAGAAAAAAGAGCGAAAAAATTAATATATCTTTATTAATAAGGATATAAGGAGACATGAGTGTTGACATTAGCCAATTAAATCACTAAGATTTTGTTTCGTTAGGAAATTTATGAAATTAGTAATTGTTGAATCCCCCACCAAGTGCCAGACCATTGAGCGATATCTCGGTTCGGAATATAAAGTTGTTGCTTCTCGCGGACATATTCGCGACCTTTCAACAAGCGGAAAAGGCGGCTTAGGTGTCGATATTCCCGCTGGTTTTATCCCGACTTATGTGATTAGCAAAGATAAACTACATATTGTTCGCGAATTAAAGACATATCTTAGTAAAGCGGATGAAGTTGTATTAGCAACCGACCCTGATCGAGAAGGTGAGGCCATTGCTTGGCATCTCGCCAAAGTTTTAAACTTGCCTATCGAGACTACCAAGCGATTGGAGTTTCACGAAATTACTCGCGATTCAATCGGAAGCGCGATGAAAACTCCAAGAACCATCGATATGAATCTTGTGGCCAGTCAAGAAACCCGCCGCATTCTCGATCGGATTATTGGATTCCGCTTATCCTCTTTAATATATAAGAAAATTCATTCCCGCTCTGCTGGTCGTGTACAAAGCGCAGCACTACGCCTTATCTATGATCACGACATGGAAATTGAAAAATTTGTCAGTGAAGAATATTGGAATATTAATACATCCGTTTTAATTGGAGAAAAGGAATTTAATCCCTCATTTAGCGGTGTTAATGAAAAAGCCGTCACTCTTCACAATGAGAGTGAAGCACAATCAATATTGGATAAAATACCAGATAATTTAAAGGTTATTTCTGTTTCTACAACTTTTAGAACCAAAGAGAGTAAAGTCCCTTTTACTACTTCTACTCTCCAGCAGGAAGCTTTCTCTCGCTTAAAATTTAAAACCAAAAAAACCCAAATGATTGCCCAACAATTATATGAAGGCATTAATGTCGGAGGTGAACATATGGGTTTAATTACCTATATGCGTACTGACTCCACTCGTCTTTCACTGACCTTTATTAATCGAGCGATGGCCTTCATTACTGAAACATATGGAAACGAGTACCTTGGACACGCCAAACAAATCAAAGAAGTTGGTATCACTCAGGATGCTCATGAAGCTATTCGTCCAACCGCAAACCACAGAACTCCCGAATCTGTTAAGCAATATTTAACCACCGATCAATACAATCTATACAAACTGATTTATAATCGTTCATTAGCTTCCTTAATGAAAGCAAAGAAAGAACAAGTTTTCAACATTGTTTTAGGTGCAAATGATTTAACCTTCAAAGTTGAATTATCACATACAGTGTTCAAAGGCTACGAAGTAGTGTGGGATGATCGAGATGATAACAAAGATTACCATGGTGAATTCCCCCAAATTAATGAAGGCGATTCAGTTAAAGTAATTAAAAAAGAAAAAGAACAAAAATTCACTCAACCACCCGCCCATTATTCCGAAGCTAAATTAGTTAAACTGATGGAAGAAGTCGGGATTGGCCGTCCTTCTACTTACTCCTCAACGATAGAAACTCTTAAAGAGAGAAAGTATATAAACAACAACGCAGGAATTTTAAGCATATCTGATCAAGGAAAGAAAACCGCGATTGTCTTAGGCAAATATTTTCCTGAAATCGTTGATGCAAAATATACTGCTCAAATGGAAGTCAAACTCGATGATGTTCAAGAAGGCAATGAATCGAGAATTAAAATTTTGACCGATTTCTATAACCCTTTCGAAGAACGAATAAAGGTAGCTTACGAAAAAATGTATCCAGATGAACCAGAAAAGACAGGAGAAAATTGCCCTCTTTGTGGATCGCCTCTAGTTTTTAAAAAGGGAAAAAATGGAAAGTTTGTTGGATGTTCTAATTTCCCAACTTGCCGTTATGTAAAAAAAGAAGAGACTGCTCCAGCTGTTAAAACAGGAGAAATGTGCCCCGAATGCGGTAAACCTTTGGTCGAACGAAAATCATCTAGAGGAACTAACTTTATCGCTTGTTCCGGATTTCCAAAATGTCATTACATTAAAGCAGAAGAAAAAGCCCCAGTAGTTTTTAAAGAAGAAGACTATGTCAAGGATTGTCCAAAATGTGATGGTCATTTGGTAAAAAAGAAAGGTCGCTATGGCATTTTCCTCGGCTGCACAAACTATCCAAAGTGCAATTACATGGAAAAAGTTGAAAAAAAGAAACGGAGATAATCCGTTTTTCTTTTTCTATGTAGTATGATGTTGTTATGAATAAACCGGCCAAAGAATTTCTTAATCATTTGAAAGATGAAAGAAACTATTCTCTTCAAACCGTTGATAGTTATCGGAGGGACATTGAGAAGTTTTTTGATTTTTTAGAGATAGAAGGAATTTTAATGGATCAAGTTGATTTATTAATCATTCGAAATTTTTTATCTAAAGAATTACAAGAAGGAGTTAGTAAACGATCATGCAAACGTCGCTTATCCGCTCTTAAACATTTCTATGGATTCATGGTTGGAGCAGATTATGTGACTGCAAATCCATTTGCATTAATTACTGCCCCAAAAACTGACAAGAAATATCCTCACTTTCTTTATCAAGAACAGATTAGCGATCTTTTTGAGGCTAATCTTCATAGAAATGATGAACTTGCCACTCGAGATCAAGCGATATTGATGATGCTCTATTACTGTGGAACTCGAGCTAGCGAGTTAGTTAATCTTGATATTCAAGATATAAACTTAAAAACGAGAATTGCTCGTGTTTTTGGGAAAGGTCGAAAAGAGCGGCTAGTTCCTTTCACCAATGAATGCCGAGATGCTCTATCCAACTATATTCAGAATCAAAGAAACCAACTGCTTTCAAAGAGTGAAGAAATGACCTCGGCATTGTTTTTAAGCGATAAGGGCAAAAGAATGACAACACGCGGACTAGAGTATATTCTCAATAACATCGAAAAGAAAACCGGAGACTATTTGGGATTGCATCCACATATTTTTCGTCATAGTTTTGCGACCCACTTACTTGAAAATGGGGCCGATTTACGCGTTATTCAGGAATTATTAGGTCATACAAGCATAAATGCCACCCAAGTTTACACTCACGTCACTGAAGAAGCGAAAAAGAAAATCTATTCCGATGCCTTTCCAAGAGCAAAGAAACCAAAAAATTCCGATAAATAACTTGTTATATATATAACCCTTTGATAAAATGATTGACGCTGTGAATAACATCACAGACTACACACACTGTGAATTGAACTCCCTTTGTGCTCAGCTAATGTTTGCTTGAGTGGTTGAGTTTTTCGAAGCAGTGGAGGTTAAACATAAGGAGGCTCATATAATGAGTGAAGAAAAGAAAGATGTTGCTGAAGTCGAAGAAGAAACTCCAGTAGCAGTAGTTGCCCCTACAATGGCATCTGTCGTGCATGATCCTGATGCACCAGTTATTACAATGAAAAAATTGTTAGAAGCTGGCGCACATTTTGGACACCAAACCCGTCGTTGGAATCCAAAGATGAAGAAATACATCTACGGAGCAAGAAATGGTGTATACATCATTGACTTAGCAAAAACCGTTACCTTAATTGCTAACGCTTACAAAGCAATGAAAGAAATTGTCGATAATGGTGGAAAGATTTTATTTGTTGGAACTAAGAAACAATGCCAAGAAGCTGTTATGGCCGAGGCTTTACGTTCTGGTTCTTTCTACATGACAAATCACTGGCTTGGTGGAACCTTGACCAATTTCAAGACCATCCAAGGCCGCATTAGATACTTAAAAGAATTACAAAGAAGAGAAGAAGAAGGCGAATTAGAACTTCTTCCAAAGAAAGAAGCTGCTGAATTAAGAAAGCAAAAAGAAAAACTCTCTAAAAATTTAGAGGGAATTAAAGAGATGCGTCGTACTCCAAACGCTGTCTTTGTGGTCGATCCTCGCATTGAACACAACGCTGTCGCTGAAGCGCGCAAATTAGGCATCCCTGTTTTTGCTATCGTGGATACAAATAGTGATCCAGATGTCGTCGACTATGTTTTACCAGCTAACGATGATGCTGTCCGCTCAGTCAGCCTAATTCTTGCTGTTATCGCTGATGCTATCGTTGAGAGCAAAGGTGGATTACCAGTTGTCGCTTACGTCAAGGATGAAGGCGAAGAAGTCACAATGAAAGATGTTATTCGTCAAACCGATAAAGAGAATGCTGAGAAATTAGCTCGCATTCGCGCTGAAAGAGCTGCTCGTCAAGAAGCTTATGATCGCGATCAAGGATCCCGCGGATTCTCTAGAGATAGAGATGACAACCGCCGCTATGGTCCACGCAAGCCATTCGTTAAAAGAGACGGAGAGGCCAAAGCCGCTGATGCTCAGCCTTCTGAAGTAAAGAAAGAGGAGATTTAATAATGGCCGAAAAAAGTTTAATAGATTTAATTAAAGACCTTCGCGAGAGAACAGGTGCTGGTCTCATGGATTGCAAAGCCGCTCTACTCGCAAATGATAGCGATTTAGATCGCGCAAGCGATTATCTCCGTGAAAAAGGATTAGCCAAGATGGCTAAGAAAGCTAATCGTATTGCTGCGGAAGGATTGACTTTAGTCAAATCCTGCGCCAAATGCAAATCAATCGTCATTGTTGAAGTCAATTGTGAAACTGACTTTGTGGCGAAAGCCGAAGCATTCCATAATCTTGTCAATGACATTGCTGATTTATTATTGGATAAGAAACCAAGCAGCATCGAAGAAGCTCGTGAATTAGCTTCATCAATCTTCACTGATGCGACTGTTAAATTAGGAGAAAAATTAGATCTTCGTCGTTTCGAAATTATCAGTGAAAGCGGAGATGAAATGGCTGCTATTTACACACACATGGGTGGTAAAATTTCGGTCGTTGCTTTATTAAATAAAAAAGATGCAGAGTTTGGAAAACAACTCGCTATGCATATTGCGGCCAATAACCCAACCTATTTGAGTGTTGAAGATATTCCAAGTGAAGTCATCAAACACGAAAATGAAGTTGAACTAGCCGCTAGCAAGAACGATGAAAAATTAGCGAACAAACCACTTCCAGTTCTTGAAAAAATCATCGCTGGAAAAGTGAATAAGCACTTTGCTGAAGTTACCTTAATGGCTCAACCATTTCTTATTGATGATTCGAAAACAATTGAGCAAATCTTAAAGGAAAAGAATGTAAAGCTTTTGAAATTTGTCCGTTACCAAGTCGGAGAAGGTATTGAAAAGCGGCAAGATGACTTCGCAAGTGAAGTCATGAGCCAAATCAATTAATGAAATAAGAAACACTTTAGTGTTTCTTTTTTTAAGGAGGTTTTATGTACAAAAGAGTGTTATTGAAGCTTAGCGGCGAAGCCCTAAAAGAGAAGACAGGCATGCAAATTATCGATGTTAAATCACTCGATAAAATTGCTCAAGCCATCAACACTATTCACGATAAGAAAATCGAAATTTGTGTTGTGATTGGAGCCGGTAATATTTGGCGTGGTAAACTTGCCAAAGATATTGGCATTGAAGACGTCTCCGCTGATTATATGGGTATGCTCGGCACAGTAATTAACGCTGTCGCTTTAGCCTCTTCGTTAAAAAAATATGGAGTTTCAAGTCTCGTTTTATCAGCGATTCCCGCGATAGAAGGTGTCACCGAACCATATGAAGTAGAAAAAGCTGATTTAGCCATGAAAAATGGCCAAGTTGTTTTTCTCGCTGGTGGAACTGGTAAACCATTCTTCACCACTGATACTGCCGCGACTTTGAGAGCGTTAGAACTCAATTGCGATGCCATCTTAATGGGTAAAAATGGAGTTGATGGAGTCTACTCCAGCGACCCCACTTGTGACCGCAATGCTAAGTTCTATCCTGTCATCACTTATAAAGAGATGTTAGAAATGAAACTTCAAATTATGGACCTTTCTGCTGTAGAATTAATTAAGGACCACGATGTCGAAATTCGTGTCTTCTCAATGGCGGACCCCGCAAACTTCCGCCACGTTATCGAAGGAAGAGATATCGGAACTGTCTGCAAAAAAGGAGAATAATATATGGATGAAATCGTACTTGATTCACAACAAAGAATGGAGAAATCCATCGAATCATTAAGAGCTTCTTTAGTGACTCTGAGGACTGGTCGAGCCAACCCCGCCATCTTATCAACTTTAATGATTGACTATTATGGCTCTCCCACACCAGTTAATCAGATATCCTCAATCTCAGTGCCAGAACCTCGCCAACTTCTCATCAAGCCTTATGATCGCAATGACATTAAAGCTATTTTAACGGCTATCAATGCTTCTAGTCTTGGTTTGAACCCCATCAATGAAGGAACGAGCATTCGCTTGATTATTCCGGCTTTGACTGAGGATCGAAGAAGAGAATTATCAAAACAAGCCAAAAAATATGGTGAAGAAGCTAAGGTCGCAATTCGCAACATACGCAGAGACTACGTGGATTTAGTCAAGAGCGATGATACATATCCTGAAGATTATCAAAAAAAGATACTCGAAGATATTCAAAAAGTGACAGATGAAGCAATTCAAAAAATTGATGAAATCTGTATCGAAAAAGAAAAAGAAATCATGGTCGTATAAGGAAGGTAACGCCTTCCTTTTTTCATTTATGTTTCTAGGATATTTTTCTATTTTTGTGTATACTAAAATAGATTAAATATGGCGAAGATAGCATCCTTAAAACATATAGCCTTCATTATGGATGGAAACGGAAGATGGGCCACCGCTCGCGGTCTTCCGCGTTTTTTAGGTCACAAAGCCGGATGTGATCGAGTCATTGATATTTATGAAGAATGCCGTGAACAAGGCGTTGAAGTCATGTCTTTATATGCCTTCTCGACTGAAAATTGGAATCGACCAAAAAGCGAGATTAACCATCTCTTTAAGTATTTGGAAATCTTTTTTACTAAACAAATCAATCGCATGATTAAAGAAGGTTGTCACATCTTGGCTTCTGGAGACTTATCTCGATTGCCATTGAAAACCCAAAAAGTTGTTAATGAAGCGATGGAAAAGACCAAAGATTGTCATGACTTTGTTTTTAACATTTGTCTCAATTACGGAGGAAAGGCCGAGATTATTCGGGCTTGTCAAAACTTCGCTAATGATGTTATGAACAATCAAATCAAGATTGATGAACTCAACGAAACAAGTTTCGAAGATTACCTGTATACAAAAGGATTGCCACCTGTCGATTTATTAATTCGCACAAGTGGAGAAATGCGAACATCAAATTTCCTTCCCTGGCAGTTAGCCTATGCTGAATTTATTTTCACTCCGACACCTTGGCCCGATTTTGATAAAGAGCAATTTAGAAATGCCCTTACTGAATATGCTAAGCGTTCACGTCGCTTTGGAGGTTTGTCACATGAATAAGAATGAGCAAATTATTAAACCAAATGAAATAACCAAAAGCACAAAAGCTTCAATGAAAACAAGAATTATTACCGCTGTTGTGGGCGTTGCGGTTATTATTCCATTCATCTTTTTAGGTGACTGGTTCTATGCCGCTTTAGTTGTTGTTTTATCTGTTCTTTCTACCATTGAAATTATTCGTTGCCTAAAAGTTAAAAGATCGGTGCCCTATTTAATTGGATTAAATGTCATAAGCATCTTCATAAGTTTATTCATGGTGTTTTGGCCGTTCTTAATTGAACTTTTTACCACAATTACGAGCAATACATGGTTTCACTTGTATTCATATTTTACACAACTGCATATTTCGGTGTTATTGGTCTTCATTGGGTTTGCTTTGTTGTTCTTAATGGTGGTATTTTACTCTTCCTTTACCGTGAGAGATGCAACTTTCCTATTTACTATGCTGGTAGTTATCTCTTTTGGACTTCAGAGTTTGTTATTTTTAAGATACTATCCTTCTTTTAAGCACTGGGAGTCAATCAGTACCACACCTTCATTCTTTAATTTATTTGATTCTTTCGAAGCGTCACTGCTTATTATCTATGTCCTTATCGCTACATTTATGACTGATACTGGGGCTTATTTCTTTGGCCTATTTTTTGGAAAACGCAAAATTAATGAACGCATTTCACCGAAAAAAACCTATGCTGGATTTGTTGGTGGTTTAGTTACATCGTTTATCGCTTCGGCGGGTTTTGGAATTGGACTTGCTGCATTGGGCCACCCTTTATTAGAAGGATCTCTTGATTTAAATCACTGGTACTTTATCGTTACATTATCTGCGTTGATACCTTTCTTCTCTACTCTAGGCGATTTTGTTCTTAGCTCAGTCAAGCGTTTCTATGAGATAAAAGATTTCGGGAATATACTTCCTGGACACGGAGGCATTCTCGATCGAATTGATTCTCTGCTATTCTCATTGATGGTTTCAGCCATTTTTGTTTGGATAATATCTAATTTAGGCAATTACGATAAAATATTTTTAATATGATAAGTATTTGTCTTTTAGGTGCTTCCGGATCAATTGGTAGTCAATCTCTGGATGTAATCAAAAAGCATCCTAGTGATTTTTTATTGAAAGCATTTTCAGTTGGCCATCGGACAAGAAATATATCATCAATTCTGAAAACTTTTCCCTCAGTTGAAATGATTTGCATCCAAGAGAGAAAAGCGATGGAAAAGTATCAACTTAAGTACCCTCATCTTCGCTTTTTTTATGGAGATTCCGGCCTTATTTCGTTAATTAAGGAATCACAAGCTGATATGGTGGTCAACGCTCTTGTTGGCTTTGTTGGATTACTTCCCTCACTGACTGCTTTAGAAAACAATCGCATCCTCGCTCTTGCTAACAAAGAAAGTCTCGTAGTAGGTGGAGAATTAATTAAGAATATTTTAGCTAGCGGTAAAGGCAAACTTATTCCCATTGATAGCGAACATGTCGCTTTAGCTAAATGCTTATCTGTCGATTCCAAAAATGTCCAAAATCTTATTTTGACCGCGAGCGGTGGAAGCTTTCGAGATTTATCTCGCAAAGATTTAAGAAAAGTAACTCCTCAACAAGCGCTTCATCATCCCACTTGGAAGATGGGCGATAAAATCACTATTGATAGCGCGAGCATGATGAATAAGGCTTTTGAGATTATTGAGGCTCATTATTTATTTGATTATCCTTACCAAAAGATAAAAGTTATTATTCATAACGAATCTATGATTCACTCTATGGTACAATACAAAGATGGAACGTACCGTCTAGATATCGGGAGACCCGATATGCGTGTTCCTATCACCTATGCATTAACGCAAGGATTGTGCGTGTTCAAGACTTGCTTATGTTCTGATTATCATCAGTTTGATTCATACCATTTCTCGGCTCTGTCCCTAAAAAGATATCCCCTCATTAAATGGGCAAAGAAGGTAATCGAAGATAAGGGAACATTTGGAACTGTCTTAAATGCTGCTAACGAAGTAGCAGTTTCGGCTTTTCTAAAAGGGAAGATCTCATTCCTCGATATTGAAAAAGTTATCTCTATCTTGATGAAAAGCCATGTTAACATTGAGCATCCGACTATTGATGATATTATCAAAGTTGATGCCATAACGCGTAAAAACGCAATCGAATTAATCGAAAAGTAGGTATTATGGATTTCTTATTTAATTTCTTGTACATTCTCCTGTTCATATTTTGTCTATCAATATTGATTATTGTTCATGAACTTGGACACTTCGCAATGGCGAAAGCTTTTAGAGTATATTGCTTAGAATTTTCAATCGGATTTGGGCCTAAACTATTCTCATTTAAAAGAAAGAATGCTGAAACTCGTTTCTCTCTCCGCTCTATTCCCTTTGGAGGATATGTATCGATGGTAGGAGAAGGAACCGAGACTCCTGAAGGAGCAAGTATTGATGATTCTCGAAACTTTAGTAAAACTAAAAAGTGGAAGAGGAGCATTATCTTAGTGGCGGGTGTAACGATGAACGCCCTGTTGGCTCTTCTCGTCTTTTTCGTCTCCGAAACTTGCTTTATGCAAATAAGCATTTCCGCCAGCCGTTTGGTTGTCTCCGAAACCTCTATCGCTGCTAATGCTGGTTTGACTAGTGATGATCTCATCCATTTAGACAGCGAAACATTCGGCGAATATGCTCCTATCTATGTTGTTGATGGAACAACCGCTTACTTCACAACCGAAGAATCAACTAATGTTCCCGTCATCGTGGTCCTTTCCCGTTCCATGAGTAGTTATTCTCAACTTAACTGGAATGACTATTTACATTATCTTGATCTCGAAGCTACGAATGATGTCAATAATCTTGAAGATCACATCGTTCCTATCGCTGACGATGTGTTGTCTGTTTCGTTTAGCATTTCAAAATATAACGATTCGGAAAACGCCGAAGCCGGAACGACTCTTGTTCCAATAACTTTGGAGGCTAAGACTAGTCTTACTTCTCCAAGCCGTTATTTTGAAGATATTGGATTATCTTTCTACTCCCATAAATATTGGAATACATTTGCTCAAGCCAACCAAAACACTTGGAGATTGATGGGTGAATCATCCATCGCTATTTTTAAAGGAATCGGTTCATTATTCACTTCACCCCAATCGGTAGGTGGGATTATTGCCGTTGGTTTTGTCACGACTTCAACTTTGCAGAATTTTGGTTTTGTGTCATTTCTCCAACTTTGGGGCCTCATTTCCATTAACTTGGCGATCATCAATCTTTTGCCTTTCCCAGGTTTAGATGGCTGGCAAATATTTGTTCTGATTTTCGAATCAATCGCCCGAAAAGAAATTCCCGCAAAAGTTAAAAACATTGTTTCTTCAGTGGGAATTATTGTTCTTTTTGCTTTGATGTTTGTCCTATTGATTAAGGATGTGTTTCTCTTTATTATCTAAAAATTATGAATGAGAAGATGGTTCGCTTTTTGAATAGTCTTGGTATCGAGAATCTCGATGATTTTGATATCGACTTTGAGATGATTGGTCGAAACCGCTTCAATAAGCAGCAACTAGACATGGTTATTGTTAAATCAAAACCATGGAAATATTATCTTCTTAGACAACTTCAGGATGGATTGAACAGCATTTCTTATCCATACACTCTTCGTTTTTCATATCTTGTAAGACCAGATTATAAAGACGCTCTATCTTTATTTGATGACTGGTATCAAACGATATATCGACTTCCTCATAACCTTGTTATGTCAGGAGATGACCAAGACCATTTATATATTGAATATCTCAATGAGAGCGAAAAAGAGCAATACGCTCAATCGATCACGGATTTTCGCGAATTCTTGAACTTTATTAATTATGAATTTGTGGTCATCGAAACCATTAAGCCAATCGATGAGATACAAGTCGAAGTGTCTCAGAAACAGATGAAAAAAATTATCAAAAATGCGGAAATTGAAGCCGTTGAGACAATGAATGATATTTCGGAAAAACCCGAGATTATTGATCGCAACGATGCGGAAGATGTCGTTGAGCAAGAGCGAAAAGACCTCAAAGAACAAGTTGAGGCCGCTTATTTAGACATCATGAAGCGAAATGCTGAAGAGATGGCTAAGGAAAGACGACGCGCTCGATTGAATCGCCGCGGTAACTATGAACCTATTGAGCGAATTGATTCGATAAATGAAAATTCGGGGAACGTTGACATTTCCGGACAAATCTTTTCGATTGAACTTCGCGAGTTTGGCGAATCAACAAAAATTACGATTGGAGTAGCTGATAATTTTGGTGGAGCAATCATGGTGGGAGCTTATGAGAACAAGCAAATTCCCGCTGAGACAATCAAATTATTAGATAGGGGAGTCAATGTCCGTGTCCGTGGTGTTGCTTACGCTGATAATTTTACCAAAGAAGTAACTATCAAAGTTCATTATATCGATCCGCTTCCTCCTGATAAAATTGCTCCTGATAACGAAGAAGTTAAACGAGTCGAGCTCCATCTTCATAGCACAATGTCCAGTATGGATGGTATCACCAGTATGGATGACTACTGCCGTTACGCAAAAGCACTTGGACATAAGGCGATTGCAATCACCGATCATGCTGTTGTTCAAGGATACCCCGATGCTCAAAAAGCGGCCAAAAAGAATGGCTTGAAAATGATATATGGCGCTGAGCTCTACATGGTTGATGATCAGCTTGTTTATATCAAAAACCCCGTAAATACCCCGATAAATAAGGCCAAATACGTTGTTCTCGACTTAGAAACGACTGGCTTAAGTTCTCGATATGATAGCATTATTGAGTTTGGAGCAGTGTGTGTGGAACACGGCCTTGTCACATCTCATTTTGATGTTTTAATCAATCCGGGTTTCTCCATACCCCGTCACATTACTGAAATCACCGGTATCAACGATGACATGGTCAAAGATAAACCTTTAATTAAAGATGTCATTAAAGATATTTTAGATTTTATTGATGATGCGATTTTGGTTACTCATAACGCCGAATTCGATATTTCCTTTTTACAAGAATCACTTAAAAAATTAGGATTGGATCCTTTAAAAAACCCCATTATTGATACGCTTTCTCTCTCTCGTTTCTTATTTCCTGAGAGTAAGAGGCACACTCTTGGAGCATTATGCAATAATCTGGAAGTCAAATATGAAGAAGAACAAGCCCACCGAGCGGATTATGACGCTCAAGTTTTAAATGATGTTTTTCAACCCATGGTCTCTCGTCTTATTCGCAAACACAATATCATTACCCATGCTGATTTGCAAAAGCTCGAAACCCCTCCCGCCTTATTAAAGCATATCTATCCAGTTCATATTGTTGTTTTAGCTCAAGACAAAATCGGTTTGAAAAACCTTTATAAAATGATTTCTCTTTCTCATATTGATTATCTGGCTGAAGTGCCAAAGATCCCTCGTAGAGAAGTGGAAAAATTACGTGGCCATCTTCTTATTGGTTCGGCCTGTTTTAATGGAGAAGTTTTTCGCACGGCGAGATACTACAATGCCCAACGTTTGAAAGAAGTGATAGCCTTTTACGATTATATCGAAGTTCAACCCTTAGAAAACTATTCTTTCTTGGTGAATATGGGTGAATTGAGTGAAGACGCCGTTAAGCAATATGTCAAAGACATCGTAGATAACGCTGAAGAAATTGGAAAGATTACTGTCGCTACTGGCGATGTTCATTATTTGACGCCAAAAGAAAAGATTTATCGTGACATTTATATTTCAGCTAAGGGACTAGGAGGAATCAATCATGCTCTAAATCCCTATTCCCGCAATAAAATGCCTCCTTTTGACAATCCTAATCAACATTATCGCACCACCAAAGAGATGCTTGATTGTATGTCATTTTTAGGAAAAGAAAAAGCTTATGAAATCACTGTGACCAACACCAACAAGATCGCGGATATGATCACCCCTTTAGTCCCTCTTCCTAACGATAAACTATATCCTCCAAAAATCGAAAACTCAGAAAAGAAATTGACTGATTTATGTTATCAAAAAGCCCATGAACTATATGGCAATCCGCTGCCCAAACCAATTCAAGACCGTCTTGATACTGAGCTCAATGGTATTATTTCTAATGGCTACTCAGTTATTTATTATATTGCCCATAAAATCGTCAAGAAAACGCAAGATGATGATTATATCGTCGGGTCTCGTGGATCTGTAGGCTCTTCTTTTGCTGCTACAATGGCAGGCATTACGGAAGTTAATCCCTTACCGCCTCATTATCTTTGCCCTCATTGTCATCATTTGGAATGGACAAGCGAGACGATGCCAGATTATCGTTCCGGTTATGATCTTCCCGAAAAGAAATGTCCATCTTGTGGAAAACAAATGAGCCATGATGGACAAAACATTCCTTTTGAAACATTCTTAGGTTTCCACGCTGAAAAAACCCCAGATATTGACCTTAACTTTCCTCGTGATTACCAATCAAGAGCTCATGATTATACAAAGGAACTTTTGGGGGAAAACAATGTCTTCCGTGCTGGAACAATTGAAACCGTGAAGGATAAAACTGCCTTCGGTTTTGCTCGTGGTTATATCGAAAGAAAGGGTCTTGATCCTAACACCTATCCAAAAGCTAAAATTGCTTATTATGCCTCTGGATGTATCGATGTCAAAAGAACCACTGGTCAACATCCAGGAGGTATCGTTGTTATTCCTAACGATTATGAAGTTTATGACTTTACTCCTATTCAATATCCCGCTGATGAACCTGAATCAACTTGGAAGACCACTCATTTCGACTTCCATTCTATCCATGACACTGTTTTGAAACTCGATTTGCTTGGACACGTTGATCCGATGGCGTTGCGTATGATGCTCAAGTTGACCAACGTTGACGTTGATAGCATTCCAATGAATGATAAGGATACCCTTTCAATATTTTCCTCTGCTAGAGCATTGAAGATGGAAAACGATTATTTGAGTTCAAAAACCGGTGCTTTAGGTATCCCTGAATTTGGCACCTCTTTCGTCCGTGGCATCTTGGAAGAAACCAATCCAAAAACATTCTCTGATTTAGTTATTATATCCGGTTTATCTCACGGAACAGGTGTTTGGCAAGGAAACGCCGAAAATCTAATTAACTCTAAAAAAGCCACACTTCAAGAAGTGATTGGATGTCGTGATGATATTATGACTTACCTCACCAATAAAGGTATTCCCGCTGCGGTCAGCTTTTCGATTATGGAAAGTGTTCGGCATGGTGATGGTCTCAAACCAGAATTTGTCGAGATTATGAAAGCCAATAAAGTCCCTCAATACTATATCGATTCATGCAATTTGATCAAGTACATGTTCCCTAAAGGACACGCGGTAGCATATGTTACTATGGCCATAAGAGTGGGTTATTTTAAAGTTCATTATCCATTGGAATATTATGCGACATTCTTCTCTGTTCGTTCTAAACAGTACGATATTTTTGCCATGATCAAGGGAAGAGATGCTATCATAAATCGTCTCGATGAGCTAAAATTGAAAAGCAAAAGTAAAACCGACAAGCTTTCTCCGAAGGAAGCTGACCAGATTGTCACTTTGCAAATTGCTCTTGAAATGGTTCAAAGAGGCTTTAAATTTAGCAACATTGATTTATATAAATCCGATGTTTCTGACTTTATTGTCGACCATGAGCATAACGCCCTCATCCCTCCGTTTACCACCCTCGATGGTTTAGGAGAGAACAACGCCATATCTGTTCTTGAAGCCCGCAAGGATGGACAATTCTTTTCTAAAGAAGATCTTCTTCGCCGGACTAAATTAACAATCACCAATGTCAACGATTTATCAGAATTAGGCGTTTTAAAAGGTCTCAACGAGACTGATCAAATGACGCTTTTTGATCTAAATGATCTAGCGTAAACAACCGGGAAGTAGCACAGCTTGGTAGTGCGCTTGGTTCGGGACCAAGAGGTCGTGGGTTCGAATCCCATCTTTCCGACCACTTAAAAATTACTCTTTAAAAAAGAGTTTTTTTATTTTCAAAAGAAGATGAAATGGGCTTTTTTCAAATGATTTGATTTTGGAAAACTTTATTCGTTTAAGAATAAAAATGTTTAATGCTTCAATAAGCGTTGGTATAATTAAGAAGTTATGGCTTTAACAACTAAATTAGCAACAAGAGCAGTGCAACCAAAGACGATATTTGAACGCCGAATTCATGAAGTCGATTTAATTCGTGGCTTCCTCATTATTTTAGTTGTTGTTGATCACATATTTTGGAATCTAAAACATTATGGTGGCCTGTGGTATGACTTATCCAATGAAACCAATTTTGTTTTTCGCTTCTTTCAAGATTTTTTCGGTTGGTATTGGACTTCAAGCGCAAGAGCAGTTATCCAACCAATTATCCTCATGACATTCTGCTTTATTTCGGGAATATCGTGTGCTTTTTCTCGCGACAATTGGAAGCGAGCTATTCAAACCCTTACAGCTTGGCTCATTCTCGCTGCTACAACTAATATTGCTCAATTTTTAGGTTTCTTCCCTAATCAAGGAACGGTACGAATTGACTTCAACATCATCGCAGTTCTTGGCCTTAGCACCTTGTTTTATTGCCTTGTCCAAAAACGTAGTTGGAAAGCTTTAGCGGCGGGAGTCCTAATTTCTTTTCTAATTTCTTGGTATGCTGTTCCAAACATTCAAAGCAATTTCATTAAAATATTCGGTTCTTCAGAAGTTGTTCATGCTGAACACTTTCAAACTGTGCCTAATTTCTATTTCCCTTTATTTTGGGAACCAGCCGAAATGTTTGGAGGATCAAGACAGGCAGATTATGTCCCATTGTTCCCCTATATCATGTTTTTCTTTGGAGGGGCCCTAGTTTCTTATTTTCTTTATAAAAAAAGAAAAAAATCACTCTTCCCCGCCGGCAATTGGGAAAAACCAATTTGCTTTTTAGGGCGTCACACATTTCTTATTTACATCGGTCACCAGGCGGTGCTGATGGGAATATTCATTATCGTAAACTCATTCATACAAGCTTTTTATTAGGAGGAATTTATGTTAGAGAATCTATCACTTTACGAAGCGTTTCAAACATCTGTCAAAAACACCCCATTCGGGAAAGCGGTCTATTACCAAGGAACTCAATTTTCCTATCGTCGTTTTTCTCGTTTAGTTGATCGGATGGCCGACATCCTTGTTCATCAACTAAATGTTAAGCCAAAAGATGTCATCATGGTGGCTCAGCCAAATATTCCTGATACTTTAATTCTTATTTACGCGATCAATAAAATTGGGGCGATTGTCAATTTGGTTCATCCTTTCACTCCCTATAATCAAATTCGCAGCATCATGGAAAAAACAAAAACCAAGATTGCCTTTTTATTTGAACAAAGGGTGGCGAAAGAAGTCGAACAATATCGCGGAATCGCCGATCGTATTTATGTCACCCGTGTAGAAGACTATTTGCCAATTGCTAAAAAGAATTTCTATCACATCTTTATGAATAAAGACATCCGCAAGAAATTAGGAAAATTCCGTGGCAAATTCAAAGGCTTTAACTATGTCTATCAATTAAAACCAACCGGAAAACCCGTTGAAACAATAACAGGTAAATCTAACGAGATTTCTGTTTATCTCCATAGTGGTTCAACCACTGGAGAGCCAAAGATTATTTGTTTATGTGATGATAACTTCAACTTCATTTGTGATCAGACTGATGTGGCGGCAAGTTTACCACGTGAAGAACTGAAACATTTTGGAATGCTCAGCGTTTTACCTAGTTTCCATGGATTTGGATTCTGCATGACGATGCATAATAGTTTAACCAACTCAATGAATTGTATTTTAATTCCAAAGTATTCGCCTAAGGAAGTAGTGAAGACAATGAATAAAACCAACGTCAACTTATGCGTTGGAGTTCCAACAATGTTTGAAAGTTTGATAAACTATCCTCCTTTTGTGAAATCAAAAAAATTGAAAAATTGGTATGTCTGTTTCTCAGGTGGAGACACGCTTTCCACAGTTTTAAAAGAACGATTCGACAATGTGATGAAATCCCATGGTTCGCCATGTCGTGTTTTTGAAGGATATGGATTAACTGAGTCAGTAGCCGCTATCTCAATTAACACATTTGAACATAATCGCGATGGTTCTATTGGATATCCTCTCCATGATGTTCAAATCCGTATTGTTGATGAAAAAGGGCATGAACTTCCTCATGGTGAAATTGGTGAAATTACCATCAAAAGTAAAGCGACGATGGTCTCATATTTAAACGATGAAGAAGCCACCAAAAAAGCCGTTGTTGATGGCTGGCTCTATACTGGCGACTTAGGATATGTTGATAATGATAATTATTTGTTCTTTAAGTTGAGAAAGAAAAGAGTGATTAAGGTTTCTGGAGTAGGAGTGTTTCCTACGGAAATCGAAGCTTTAGTTAACCACATCCAAGGAGTCAAAGGATGCTGTGCAATTCGCATTCCCGATGATCGCTTACAATCCGCAGTCAAAATATTCGTGGTCGCTGATTATTTCGATGAGCAAGGCATGAAAGACCTCATTCTTGATACCTGCCGCAAATATCTCATTCGCTGGGCCGTTCCAAAAGAAATTGAATTCATCGAAAAACTTCCGATGACAATGTTAAATAAAGTCAATTTTGCAAAATTGCAAAAAGAAGAAGACGAACGTCGTCATCTAGAAGGATAAACGAATGAAAAAAAGATATTTTGCTCTTGTTGTGCTTGGTTGTCTGGCTCTTTCCGCTTGCGATGTTCCCCCTTCTAAAATTGCAGTGACAGCTGTCGACCTCATTCAATCCGAGATTACTCTTGATCTAGCAGAAAGCGAGACATTAACCGCTCGAGTAATGCCAGAAAATGCCACCGATAAATCAGTGGTGTGGACAATTGACGACTCTGATGTTGCTTCTATCTCTTCAAGTGGATTAGTAACAGGATTATCAGTGGGTGAAACAGTCGCAACTGTTACCACAAACGATGGCGGTTTTACTGACACTTGCGACATCATTGTCAGTGTTCCAGTCAATCCAGACATTGTGTCTTCGGTTACTCTTGATCAAACTTCTTTAACCATTCGTGTTGATGATCAAATCAATCTTTTTGCTACCGTCAATCCTAGCACAGCGTTGAACAAAGCAGTGACATGGTCATCGTTGGATGATGATATTGCCTCTGTTAGTTCCACTGGTTTAGTTACCGCAGTTGCTGTTGGTAACACCACAATTACTGTCACTACGACTGATGGTGGTTTTACCGCGGATTGCTTAGTTCGTGTCAATCCAAATAATGATGATCCCAACAATTTTTGGGATGATGCTCAAGACTCTCTTCGCTTTGGATCTAAGAATCTTGATTTTTATAGTTTGAACGATTTTCATGGCTCAACAGAATTTGACAATGATAACTATGAACCTGGAATTAGAAAACTCTCCACCTATTTAAAGAACAAAAAAAATAACAATCCAGATGGATTCGTTCTCACGAGTTCTGGAGATATGTGGCAAGGTAGCGCGGATTCAAATATCACTCGCGGTCGATTGGTTAATGATTGGATGAATATTGCTGATTTCTCGGCTATGAATTTAGGCAATCATGAATTCGATTGGACGATTAATACAATTAACGCTAATCAAGCGACTGCTGAATTTCCTTTCCTAGCTTGCAACATTATTGAAGATGACACCAATCAACCTGTTGACTGGGTCGAACCTTTTACAACTATTACTAGAAATGGAGTCCATATTGGTATCATTGGAGCGATTGGCGAAGGTATCACTAGTGATATTTTAGCCAGTAATGTCGAAGGATTAACCTTTGCCGATCCTGAGCCATATGTTATCTCTTGGGCACAATACCTTCGAAATAATGGAGCGGATATTGTTTTATATTTACTTCACGACACCGTTACTAATATATCGGCTGACGAAGGAAATGCGGTCGATGCTATTTTTGGCGGGCATACCCACACTGGAGAATCTAGGCCATCTTCCAATTATTCCACAACGGCTATTCAAGCTTGGTCTAATGGTAAAGATGTCGGTCATATTGCTTTAACTTATAGTTTTACTAATGAATTAGTCACTGCTTCTGAGGGAGAAATTTTAGATACTCGTTCATTTCAAATCGCTTCACTCACTGATGACGCGGAGACATCAAGCATGTATCAAACATACCTAGATAATGAAATATCTGCCATTAAAGATGTAGTCAGACTTCCAGATGGCCCAGGAATAGCAAAAGGAGACATTCCAAACATCTATAATCAATATGCTTATCGTTATTTTAAAGAATTTAAAGATACTTCCGATACATATGATATTTTCATGGTTCAAACGAATAATGCGCGCTCGGCGATTGCATGTGGCGATGTCACCTATGGAATGATATATAAGGCTTTACCTTTTGATAATGCTTTATATCTAGTCACGGTTAAAGGATCAGATATTATCAGTGAACTTAGTTGGTATGGATATTTCTATTTACCATCACAAAATTCCCAAATTAATGGAAACAATTTATCCAGTTATTTAGTTCCATCTCAAACATATTATGTTTTGATGGTTGATTACATTGCTCAAAAGTCACCAATGTGTGATGCAGTGACTGTGGTGGAAACTTATACCGATGAAGATTCTTTACCAAGAAATATAGTGAGCCGTTATATTCCTGGATACCCTGCTAATATAAATTAAAAATTAATCAACGTAATTGTGATCGAAATTAATAACAAGTCGATAAGTCGAATTAATCTTTTTAAATTCGTTTTGCAAGTAGTTTAATAGTTCTTTATCATTGATTTTGGTCTCAGAAGGAATAACTACATCAAATAATATATTGGTATGGGTTGGTCCATTAACTGTTCTAAAATCATGAAATGAGAGCTTTTCACCTTCGGGGAATTTAGCAAGAATTTCGCTTGTTTTGGCGATTAAATTATTGATTTCCGAAGACTCTGTAATAACTGGATCCATATGAATTGTTAACGAAATACTGTATTTTTGCTGAATTTCTTTTTCAATATTATCAATTAAGTCATGTGAGACAAGAACATCTACCCGATGATCAACTTCGACGTGAATAGTCATGAAAACCTTGGTTGGTCCATAGGAGTGACACATCATATCATGAACGCCTAAAACTCCAGGATATTGTTTAATGTCTTCAATAATTTGATGGACCATATCTTTATCAGGAGTTAATCCAATAAGAGGATTAGATGTTTCGACAAGTAGTTTAACGCCAGTCACAACAATAAAGATTGAAACAGCGAGTCCCATCCAACCATCAATATGAATATCGTATCCATTAAGATAAAGGATATATTCAACCGTGGTGGCCACTAAAACAGCAGTGGTAGTGATGACATCGTTAAATGAATCTTGGGCCGAAGCTTTCAATGAGACTGAATTAATGATTTTAGCCATCTTGCGATAAAAGAGACCTTGAATTAATTTGGCTAAAATAGCGAATCCTAAAATAATGAACACCGCGATGTTGACCGTATTATTACTGTAGTTTGTCGCAGTGTTGTCAATAATTTTCATCACTGAGGTATAACCCAGAACTGCCGCGATGGCGATAATGACAAAGCTAATTATCAATCCCGCAATATATTCAATTCTTTCGTGACCAAAGGGATGTTCTTTGTCGGCAGGCTTATTGGCTAATTTAAAGCCCAATAAATTGACAATGCTACTCGCCATATCAGTAAAGTTATTTAAAGCATCGGTAATAATGGACATAGAGAAAACCAAAATACCAATCGTTAATTTGAATATTACCAGTAAAAGATTGGTGATAATTCCAAAGACAGAAGCGAGATATCCGTGCTTTGTACGAACGTTTGGATCAGTGATATTGCGATAATCCTTAATAAAGATTTTTCTAAACAAATTTACCATTTCGTTATTATAACACATCATACAATTTATGATGAAATATTCCAAATTTTGTATATACTATTTTTGTTGCGGTTATGGCGGAACTGGTAGACGCGCTAGATTCAGGTTCTAGTGAGGTTACACTCATGGAGGTTCAAATCCTCTTAGCCGCACCAAAGAATATTATAC